>JBHLJZ010000064.1:0-20070 GCA_048887165.1 Candidatus Hodarchaeota archaeon
ATCAATTTTTCTGTCCATTATAATTTTTCATTAAAAATTTTCTTAAATATAAGATATTTATGAACTTAACTAAAATAAAATTAACTAAAAATTTTTAATTTATAAGTTCGGCATCTTCTCTAAATTTCTTCATATCAATAATAGTTCCATTTAAACGAGATTCATCAGCTGCAAATGCCATTAGATGACTCTCCAAGGACGCCCGAGCATGTGTTAATGGTTGTGGATTGTTACTATTATGCAGTGCCTTAATAAAAGCATCAATCAGTAAAATATCCCCTCCTCCATGTACCGCAGTTTCAGGAGAAAACTTTTGTGTAAACAAAACTTCTTCTTTGCCAGAAAAATGGTTAAATAATCTAACTTTTTCTCCGGAATCAAAAAATTCACCAATTAGAGTTGCTTTAGTACCATCTATTCTAATTGTACGGCCTTCACGTTCACTAAATCCATGCATTATAAGACTAGCAGTCACTTTGTTCTCAAATTCAATATTTACAATCTGATGGTCAACAACATCGTTATCACATTTAAATACGCATCTACCATATGGACTCCTAGAAAGAATTCGCAATTTAGCCATATCCGTAAAATCCGCTTCTTCTTCTTCAGGCTGACCTGAGTATATTGCTGAAATGGGCCAATTTTTATATTCAACCAATTGCTTTAAGACTGGTATTATTTTAGAAAGAAATTTTAACGTTTTTGTGTGATTTTTTCTCAAATGAGCGATAAATTCATAAAAATGCATCTCTGTTTTCTCTAATTCTTGTAGAATTGGAATAATGTCGATATATATTCTTGGAGCATAATATAAGCATTCACTTTCTATAGGACAACCTTCAACACAATAATCTGGAGCTCCAATTGGAGCATTTTCTCTCTTAAAATGAGTCAAATTTCCAAATGAACTGATTTTAGTTGGTATAGAATTGATCATCCAAAATAACAAATCAAAGTCATGGCAACATTTTGCTAATATCATAGGTGAAGAATTACTTACATTATTCCAATTCCCCCGAACAAAGCTATGGACCATATGATACCATGAAACATTCTCACGATGCGAAATATTGATAATCTTACCTAATAAACCATTTTGAATGGCAGTGTAAATTGTTGAAAAAAACTTTGTATATCTCAAGACGTGGCTAATTCCCACGGTTTTTCCTGTCTCTTCTGCTTTTTGAACGATTTTAACACATCCCTCTAAAGTATGTGCCATTGGTTTTTCCAACAAAACGTCATACCCTTTATCCAAAGCAGCTAATGTAGGTTTTAGGTGCATTTGATCTTGTGTGCAAATAAATGCCACATCAGCTATTTTACCTTCATCTAATAAACCTTCCCAACTATTATAAGATCTTTCTATAGAAATATCATGAAAATTTGCGAATCTTTCTCTTCTTGATTTTATAGGTTCTGCAACTGCCAAAAATTTTAATCTATTTGGATATTTTAAAGCATAATTACCATATAAATCCATTCCTCTAAGTCCTGCTCCTATTAATACCGCTGTAATGAGATTAGCCATGGTTTATCATCTCTTAATACCTAACACTGACGGAATAACTCCTTCGATTAATAAAAAGTCAAGCAATACAATAGAGGTCATGGCCTCAACAACTACAACTGCCCGGGGAACAATGCAGGGATCATGCCTTCCTTCTATCTGAATTACTGCTTCCTTCATAGTTCTTAAATTAACTGTTTTTTGAGGGATACCAATCGAAGGTGTGGGTTTAACTGCTACAATATATTCTATTGGCATTCCTGTAGAAATTCCTCCAATTATGCCTCCAGAATCATTTTTCTGCGTTATTATTTCTCCATTTTTAATGATCCATGGATCATTATGTTCAGATCCTCTCATTTTGGCTGCTTTAAATCCTGCTCCAAACTCAATTCCTTTAATAGAAGGTATTGAAAAAACAGCTTTGCTTATATTGGACTCAATACTATTAAATATTGGCCCTCCAATTCCAGGAGGAAAGTTGGAAATAATACATTTAATAGTACCTCCTATTGAATCATTAAGGTTTTTTACTTTCTCTATTTCTTTTTCCATTTTTTTAGATAATTCTAGATTTAGTGCCCTAACTGATGATTTCTCTCTTAATTCTAGAAACTTATTTATATTTGTAATACTATATTTTTCACTATCTTCAATCTGTCCTATACTCTTAGTATATGCAAAAATGGAAATATTATATTTATTTAAGATTTGTTTAGCTATAGCTCCAGCCATAACAAATCCCGCTGTTATTCTTCCAGAAAATCTTCCAGAACCCCGATAATCAGCATAACCACCAAATTTCTTTAAAGAAGTAAAGTCAACTTGAGAAGGTCTTAATAAATCTTTCAATTCTTCGTATTTTGATGAATTTATATCTTCATTTTTGATAATAAGACCTATGGGAGCACCAGTAGTTTTGCCGTTAAACACTCCAGATAATAATTCTACTTTATCTGATTCTAATCTAGCAGAAGTTAATAAAGATTGTCCTGGTTTTCTCATATTTAACTGATCTTGAATAAATCCTAAATTAAAGCCTAATCCTGCAGGTACTCCATCGATAATGACTCCAATTAATTTTCCATGACTTTCTCCGAAAGATGTTATTTTAAAAATGGTTCCGAAAATATTATCTCCCAATTTTTTCACATCTGGAAAATAATTTTAATATTAATACGTAAGTTATGTTTAATTAATATTAAATCCTTAATTTTCTTTAGGCTTTGTTATTGTTATTACTGGAATTATCCTAATAATGAATGTTAAAATTATACCATCAAATGGATTAAAAGGCGAAATAATCGCACCAGGATCAAAAAGCTATTCTCATCGTGCATTTATTGCAGCTAGTTTAGCAGAAGGTATTTCTACCATTAATAATCCTCTTACTTCTGGTGATGTTAAAGTTACAATGGATATGTTAGAAACTTTGGGAATAAATATCATAAGAAAACCGAGCAATATTTATATAGTTCAAAATTCAAAAGGTTTTTTAGAAAATATCAGCCAGATTTTAGATTGTAAAAATTCAGGTACATCAATTCGAATTTTCAGTGCACTATCACTCCTAATTAAAGGAGGACTTTCATTTAGAGGAGAATTCCTAATTAAAAGCAGACCCATATTACCTTTACTAGAGGCGTTAACTCAACTCGGAGTAAAATATAATCTAAGCACAAATTTATTGCATATTAAAAGAGCAAAAAAAATATGCCAGGATATTAAAATTCGAGGAGATATAAGCTCACAATTTATTACAGCTTTATTAATGATATGTCCATTGCTTAAATGTGAGACTAAAGATTATATTAATATTGAAATTACCTCCCCTATAACTTCATATCCTTTCATTGATATAACTTTGGAAATACTTTCTTCATTTGGGATAGATATTCAGGAACAATTAGATGAAAATAAACTAGGAACATATAAAATTCAATTAAATCAAAAATATAGGGCTCAAACATTTGAGATTCCTGGAGACTTTTCTTCAATTGCTTTCATCATTGCTGGAGCAATAATATCGCCAGAAAATTCTAAAGTTATAATTAAAAACCTAGATTTTAAGAAACCTCAAGGGGATAAAAAAATTATTAAAATATTGCAGCAAATGGGCGCAAGAATCGAGGTTGACATCGATCAAAATCGAATAATTGTTAGTGGTAACTTGAATCAATATCCCTTGAAAGGAATTAATATAGATTGTCGAGATATTCCTGATCTTTTTCCTATTCTTTCAATAATTGCTGCATTCGCAGATGATAAAACCATTTTGTATAATGCGTCCACCTTGAGGTTAAAAGAAAGTGATAGAATTTCAGTAGTTGCACGAGAATTGAAAAAAATGGGTGTGAAAGTCATAGAAGGGAAAGATAAATTAACAATTTTTCATTGTAAAAAATTAAGAGGTTCTGTTATAGACCATAATAATGATCATAGAATAGCATTAGCTTTTTCTATTGGTGCTTTATATGCTAATTCAAATTCTCAAATAAATAATGTAGATGTGGTTGAAGATTCTTTTCCCGACTTTATAAGGATATTAAGGAGTTTAGGAGCGAAGATTCAAGAAATTAACAAATAAGATTTTATTAACTACCTAAATGATTTCTGTCTTCTTTTTCTTGCTTTTGTCCCACCGAAATGCTTTGGTTCAGTTCTTCTTGAATCGCCGGAGAGGAGAGATTCATCATACTCTCGGAATGTCTTCTCAATAGTTTTAGTTCCTACAAGTTTATTAATGGATTTGGCAATTGCAATTCTGACAGCATCCGTTTGGCCCATTCTCCCCCCTCCCTTCACACGAACTTTAATATCACATTTTTCAATTTTAGGGTGTTCAACGATTTCTAATACTTCTTGAATTCTCAATCGTGCGATTTCTGGTTCATAGAACTCTAAAGGAATATTATTAATCTTAATTTGATTTTTAGCAGGATATCTCAAAACTGCTCGTGCTATAGCCGCTTTCCTTTTTCCTGAAGATTGTATAATTTTTACTTTTTCAGACATAATTTTTAAGCCTCAATTTGATTGCTTTTCCATCCTATACGAGAGCATAAGCTTTCTAAGGTTATATATCTGTTATAATAAGATAACCTTTTTTTATCAGCATTATGTATGTCTAGCGGAATTAATTTTTGATATCTTTTTTGAAATCGCTCTGGAATATCGTTAATATAAATATGAACTCTTTTTAGAGCTTCTTTTCCCCTAATTTTTTTTCTAGGGAGCATCTTTTTAATAACGTTTCTCATAAAGTTATCAGGTCTTCTTGGCCAAAAGGGACCTCTTCGAGGATTTGTAGCAGTGCTAATGTTTAATTTTGCTAAATATTTATCAAAAATGTCACGCTTACTTCCGCTTATAATTGCATCTTTAGCATTAACTACTACGATATATTCTCCTAAGAGCGCTTTTTTTGCAATCTGACTACAAAGGCGCCCTAAAATTTTATTTTTAGCATCTATTAAAAGATATTCCTGCATAATCACATACCCTGTTTTTCTAATAAAACACTTTTACATTTTTTCCTTCAGGATTTTTTTCTAATAATTCTTCAATAGAAATTAGCTTACTTCCAGAACCTTCAATTTTTTTTTTCGCATTTTTAGAATAAGCTAAACAAGCAATTGTTAACTTATGGTCTAAGTCACCAATCCCAAGAATCTTTCCAGGTATGACAATAACATCGTTATTCTTTGTTTTTTTATTAATTCTATAAAGATTAGCTTCAACTCTATTTCTTCTCGATCCAGATAATTTTTTTGAAACCTTTCTCCAAATTCTTCTCTTAGTTTTCCATAGCTCTCGAATTAGCTTCCGTTGATAATAATTACTAGGTCCAGTTATTCGGTGACTCATTTTATTAACACATGTATTTATTACATTCTTTAATTATAATGTCTAAAATTTATGATATTTTAATAAATTTTTGATTGATTATGATTCTATCTCAAGATCCTCTAATTCTGTAATAAATTCTTCAATCTTTTCATTAAAAATTTCAAATGTTTTCTTAATTAGAACGTTAAATGGTAATACTCCATCACTTTCTATTGTAAAAATATACGTATTTTCTTTAGGAAATACGGATATCTTTCCATTAGAATTTTTCTCACATGATTTGCATAATGTACAAGTTTTCCAGTAATCATCTTTTAATTTTAATATATTTTTGCTTGTTAACTCGAATAATTTCTCTGGGCATATTTTAATAATTTCATTATTTTGTTTAATATCGTTTAATTCATTCTCTTCAAATTCAATAACAGGATAAGATCGAAAAGCAACATTTGAAACAGCTTGCCATTTAGCATGATCTTTCGCTTTTCCTAATATCGCATACGCTTCAATAATTACTTTATCATTTTTATCTATCTTTACAATAGGAATATGGGGATTTGTAGGGATGATCTTTGGATCATTTGAATTTAAATCTCCAGAAAATATAACTAAAGGAGAATTTGTACTATTAGTAATTTCGCATGTTAAGGAAACTTGGCAAATAGGACACCCAAAACCACCGCAACTACACTCACTTGGAAGTTTATAGACTTCCAAATCAGTCTTTAAAGGTATCATTCCCAAACGATGCGCTATAATCTCATCATATAATGGTGAGTCATTCTTCAAAATGATGACTTCATCTATGGCCATAACTGGTATTTCAGTCAGAATGATTCTTCTCAAAGCATTAACCATTTCAATAGAAACACCTTCTATGATAAGTTTTAACTTGCAGTCTGTTTGTTCAATAATCTCAAGCTTAAGAGGACTCATTTTTGTTAATTTCTCGTATATCTATAATTAGATTTTGAATATAAGATGGAATATTGAATGTAAGATAAATTTTATGGTTGTCCAATAAAAAAAAAGATTTTTAATATAATTTAAAATACTCATATGCTTGATTAGATGATTGAAAACAGTATTTTATCTGTTGATATTCTTTTCTGAATTCCCTAACTTCTTGTCGAATTTCCTTAGGATCTTTCTTATCAATGAGTAATTTTTTAATTAACTCTGCGATTTCGACCATCTCAGTTTTACCCATTCCAAGGCGAGTCACTTCAGAGGTTCCTATTCGTAATCCACCTGGATTTTGATAATGTCTTCCTTCTGCTATATCCCAAGGTAATAAATTACGATTAAGAATAATATTTGCCTCTTCTAACAATTTTTCAATATCTCCACCTAAGCCAACTGTTTTTTCAAATTCAGTAATGTCAACAACAATTTGGTGTGATTCAGTAAATCCTTTATGTTCCATCAACACTTTTACTCCTTGTTCGTGTAATGCTTGGCCTAGTGCTTTCGCATTATCTATAACATTCCTATGATACGTTTTACCATACTCTAACATTTCAGCTAATGCTACTGCTAAACCAGCGACATTATGTAAGTGATGATTTGATAATAATGCTGGAAAAGCACATGATCTTAAGATATCAATCATATCTTCTCGATTTGAAACGAGAGTTCCATGTTGGGGGCCAGGTAATGTTTTATGGGTGCTCATTGTCATAGCATCAGCACCTTCTCGTAGTGGATCTTGAAAGTAACCAGATCCAATTAATCCTGCAACGTGTGCTGCATCATAACCTACTGCCGCTCCAACCTCCTTCGCGACATCGCTAAGCTCCTTGACTGGATGAGGAAAAAGAAAGACTGACCCTCCAAATAGAACCATTTCCGGTTCGAATTCTCTAATTATTTTAGCTGTACCCTCAGGATCAATATTCATTTCATCATTATTGAAAGCCATGTATTCAATATTCAATCCTCTTACAGTGCCTGCAGTACCATAAATCGCCATTCCACTTTTCGTAAATTTAGGAGCATGTGAAATATGGCCACCTTTAGGTATTGGCATTATTAACATCTTACCATTGTTATCAGAGGTAAATGCATTATACATAGCAAGATTAGCAACGACACCAGAAACAGGTCTAACATCTGCATGGATACATTTAAAATATTCCTTCGCAAGTTCCATACAGATGTCTTCTATAAGATCAATATATTTACAACCAGCATATACTCGTTGTCCAACCCATCCTTCAGCATAACGGTGACTAAAATCACAGCAGCAAGCTTCATCTACAGCAGGACTAGTGACATTTTCAGATGCAATTAAGGGGATGGCGTGTTTAAATAAATCATGGTGTTCTATTAAGATATTCCTGATTTCTTCTAACTTCTTACTCAATATAAATCAAACCTATTTTATGAATTTTGAACTATTAAATTAAAAATAAAATTTCAATTTTTTTAAATCTTATGTCAAATATTTTCTTACTTTAAATAATAGCAGTTCGAATTCTGATACTTTAAATAATGAATTGAATAATACGAATTTTATCATTCATTTTTTTCTAAAATTAGACGTGCTTCAAAAAGGTTCAATTTTTTCCCTGCTTTCTGCTTTTCTAAAGCGGTAGCGAGTTTATCTTGTTTAATCTTTTCGATTTCTTCATCTCGTTTGCTAATTGTTTTAGAAGTTTGTTTAGGTCTTTTACTTGGCCTATATGGTCTTTTACCTTTTGATATGCTCTTTCTTTGGTTCATAACTTTTAAGAATTGCTCGTGATATTCATCCGCTAATTTTTTATTTTCAATAAGCTCTTCTTCCATTTTTTTCTTTTTCTCCTTTAATTCATTGACTTGTTCATACAACTCAACCATTTTAATATGATAATTCTGAGACTTATTCGACCATTTATTTAACTGTTCATAGATTTTATTTAGGTTAATCTTTATAATTTGGATTTTACGATCAAGTTTGAATACCTCTGAATTTTGCTTTTGTGCTAGAAATTCTTGTTTTTCTTCTGCAAGTTCTTTGATTTTATCGATAATAGAGTTCTCTTCAGCTATATCTAAATTTTCAGTTTCGATCTTTCTTTCTAAATTATCAATTTTGCGTTCAATTTGTTTAATCGAGGTAATTTTTTTTGTTGAAATAACATTATCATTGGTCTTTTGAAGTTTTCTTTTTTCTTCAACACTTATATCAAAAAGATTTTTATATTCAATTTTTTTTTCTTTTAATTTTTTTACCTTGTTATTCCAATAATCTCTTTTTTTCTTATATTCTTCTCGAGCTAATTTTAAAGATTCATCTATTTTAATATCTATATTCTGTAGCTCATTAATATATTCTTTAGTTTTTTTATTTAATTTGTCTCTTTTATTTCTAAATTCCTCAATCTGCATTTGAAGGTCTCTAAAAGAAGTTTTAGGAATTTGAGAAGTTTTTGATCTGTCTTTACTCATCGATTAATTCATTAAAAAGTCTTTATCAAAAAGGATGTTAAATAAATTCAATTTAACATTTATTATATATTTTTTGTAAACAATCCTTTAATTCTTATAAACACTTATTTAAAATTACATTTTTGTAAAGATTCTTAGTCAGATAAGTAACAAATGGATAACAATATTTCTATTAGAAACCTATTCTTTATACTATCAGAAATGAATCTTATTAAATATTTAAAATCTTAATACTTTATTTTAAATAGTTTAACCATAAAAAATGAATCTTATGACTACAAATATAATAAAAGAAAATGATATAGTTTATCTAATTCTCGATGAGCGTAGAAGATGGTTAATTCAAGCTAAGCATGGAGAAGAATTTCATACTCATAAAGGAATAATTAATTTTGATGACATTATTGGTAAACCTTATGGTTCTGTTGTATTTTCAAAACCTTTTGAAACGCAAGGATATAAATTTTATCTTCTTAAACCTTTACCATCGGATTATATAATACATATGAGTCGCAAAACTCAGATTATATATCCTGAAGATGCTGGACTTATTTTAATCTATTCGGGTATAGGACCAGGAAGCAAAGTGATTGAAGCAGGATGTGGCTCTGGTGCTTTAACTTGTATATTGGGAAATTACGTAAGGCCAAATGGCCATATTTATTCTTTTGATATCAGAGAAAAAAGTATAAACAGAGCAAAAAAAAATATATTAAGAGCAAAATTAGAAGATATCGTATCAATTCAGTATGGAAATATTGTTGAAGATAATCTAGAGCTTCAGGATGTTGATTCAGTAGTATTAGATATGGCAGAACCATGGAAAGCGATCGAAAAAGCTAGAAATTATTTAAAATTAAGTGGAACTCTTGTTTCATTTTCACCAACTATAGAACAAGTTAAAAAAACCACTAATGCTCTTAAAAGTAATGAATTTTTTGAAATTTATACCTATGAATTATTGAAAAGAACTTATCAAGTTAAAGAAAATGCTACAAGACCTCAGGTGAGAATGATCGGTCATTCAGGTTATTTAACTTTTGCACGGAAAATCAATGATCTTCAAAATCAATATAGACAAAAAAAGCCAGTTAAAATGAAATTTATTGATATTAATGATATGCCTTTAAGAGGTTAGATTTTTTATGGATATTGATTATCAAGATTTTCTAAAATTAGATATTAGAGTAGGATTAGTTAAGGTTTGTGAAAGAATCTTAAAATCTAATAACCTCTATAAATTAATGGTTGATTGTGGAGAATCAAAAGCAAGACAAATTATTACAGGAATTTCTAACTTTTATAGCCCTGAAGAATTGATCGATAAGAAAATTGTAGTTTTAACTAATTTAAAAACAAAAAAAATTATGGGCTTAGAAAGTAATGGAATGCTTTTAGCAGCAGATTATAATAATGAACCCTTTTTACTAAAAGTAGATGAGAGAAAAGGTAAAAAAATCCCCCCTGGAAGCAAAATCAAATAATTAAAATCCTTTTAATTTTACTCCTGTTTGAAATTCTTTCTTTTTCTTAAATCTCTCAGTTTTAAAAAAGTGTTTTTTCTTTTCAGGTAAGATATTGACATACTTTCTTAAAATATCTTCTACAAATTCCTTAGTTTCTTTATTTGGTATTTTAGAAGGATCTGTTAAAACAGATAAAATCTCTTTATCTTTTGAATCTGGCGGGATACCTAGATTTTTAATAGGAATATGAAATGAATGAACAAACCACCCAGTTGCTTTTTGATCATGAGCGATAACTCTTAATATGTTTGAGTTTTCTTTTTTAATTTTAAATTCAATCAATTTTTTACCTGGCCGAACCATGATGGTTGCATATAAAGGAAGTTTATTTTTTGGATTATGAATTTTCTTAAAAAATTCTTTTAATTTTTCACTCATCTTAAATCGAAAAATTAAATGTAGTATTCTATTTCTTATTTACTATTTTTTATATAGTTTTTAAATATTCTTTAAAAAATCATATTAGATTACCATATTTATTAATTATAAACAATTGAATTAGAAATAATGACTGTGGAATTAAAAACATTTGAAATAAGAACTAAACCATTCTGTGATGTAATTAATATAACATCCCAAGTACAAGATGCTTTAAAAAATAGCAATATAAAAGACGGGATAATCAATGTTCATGTTGCAGGATCTACTGGTGCTATTTCAACCGTTGAGTACGAACCAGGATTAGTCCAGAATGATATTGAAGCTTTTTTAGAGAAAATATTACCATATAATGCATATTATGAGCACACTAAAACCTGGAACGACCATAACGGAGCTGGACATTTAAGAAGCTTTCTCATAAAAACATCTCAAACTTTCCCCTTTCAGAACAAAAAGGTACTAATAGGTACATGGCAACAGATAATTTTTATTGAATGTGATGAAAAACCCAGACATAGAAAGATTTACTGTCAAATCATTGGTAGTGAATAAATTTTCACTACTAATGAAATATCATACCTTTTAAGTAAGAACGTTAAATTCTTTTAAAAGCATCTTATAAATTTCGCGACGATTTATATCTATCATCTTTAGAATGGTGTAATGTGACTCTTCTATTTTGTTCTTAAACAAAGGGATTTTCCTTACAACATTTTCAAATCTATTCTTCTGATCAATTTGATAATTCAAAAATTTTAAAAATCTATCCAATTCTTCACTCAATCAAATCCACTTAACTATTTATTTGTTTGAAAAAATAGAGATCATCTTCTATAAAAAATACGAATAATATCCTAAAGTCATAGAAATGTCATCTAAAGGGTATAGATATGTTATCCTTAAAATACAGAAGTGTTATCATTAAATAATTTGCGATAAACATAATGTTAAAAGTGATTAATTTATTTTCTATTAAAAAGTGTAAAAAGTAACTCTTTACGCTTTAAGCATTAAATTAAAGAAAATTAAGTCAAGTAATTGTGAAATGAATGGAAGATATAATAAAGATTATAATAGCTGGGCTAGATAATGCAGGAAAGACCTCTATAATTACTGCTTTAAATAAAAAGTATGATTTTCATAAAGATATAATTTCCCTTACACCAACTATTAAAGTGGAGTATCATGCAATGACATTTCTCAGTAAAAAAACAGTTTTTTGGGATATGGGAGGTCAAGAAAAATATAGAACATTATATAAGGAAAAACAAGATCTCTATTTTGCAGGAACAGACTTAATTTTATATATTATTGACATTCAAGACAGAGAAAGATTCGATACTTCGCTTGAATATTTAGATATGATCTTGCAGACTTTTAAAATGGATGAAGTTGAGGTTCCTCTAATAGTTTCTTTTCATAAATTTGATCCCGATATAAGAAATAACGATCAAATTGTTGATGATATAAATTATTTGAGAGAAAAAATATTAGAGCGATACCCTTCGTTTAAAATTTTATTCCAACATACTTCTATTTATGATATTATTTCAATTATTCAATTAATATCCTATGGATTATCTGTTTTCGATGAAAAATTTTTTGACCTTTCTGAGCTACTAGAAAATTATTTGGAAGAGTTTAATTCTAAAGCTCTTATCGTTTTTGATAAAAACGGTATTATCATTAGCGAGTTCTATAGTGATATTATAGAACCTGAAATCTACATTGAACTTCTCGAATCAATCAAGGATCATCTTTTTTTGTTAAAAAGAATGCAAGAAGAGTCTTATGAGTCAGATTACAATTTTTCAAATATTGGAGATGAGTTAATATCTTATTTACACAGAATTCAATTTGATAGTCAATCTTTTTTCGTTTCAGTTATTATTCAGGAGAATCTAAAAGATATATTTCTTGAAAAATTCTCTGAATTTCTAATTGACTTAACAAACATTCTAAAACCATTAGTTCTCTAAACTCTTAATAGAAAAAAATAGAAGATTAATCAATTTTTAACATTTCTTTTGCTTTATCTATTAATTTCTCCTTCTTCTTTCGATGTTCTTTAATGAATTTTATAACTCTTTCTGCACATTGAGTTTTATGTGGACCACACATTAACTTTCCTTCAATGCATTCTTGAAACTCACTTGCTAATTTATCATCGTTTTCTTCGAAATGATACATGAGAATTTTATATATCATACAATTTTGAGGCTCTCCACCAAATTTTTCCTGTTCTTTTTTATTTTTGCGACCTCCTGTTAAAGCACCCTTAATCTTTCTTTCAATTGAATCAAGATCTTCATCAAAAATAAAATAACTATTTGGATTTCTTTTTGCCATTTTTTCCGAACCATCAATGCCCCGTAAAAGATAATGATAAGTTGCACCAGGTAAAAAGAATTTCTTATAGTATCTACGAGTGAGATCTCTAGTAAGACGAATGTGGGGATCTTGATCTATTCCAACTGGAACAATTGTTGGTTGAGGTCCTTCAATAATTTGAGGTAAGTCGATATCTCCAACCTGAATTAAAGCAGATATATATAAACCAAAAGTTTTCTCTCCGTAAATAGCGTTAAGCATGTTCTGTGTAACTAATCTGCTCACCTTAAAGCATACTTCATGTACTAAGGGTTCTTTTGATTGTCTCCATATGTATGCTTTTTCTGGTGAAGAATCCAATCCTAAAGCTAAGATATCTGCTAAGTTATCAATTGCAAATTCTTCTGATTCTTCATAAGTTAGTCCATTGTCTTCCCAAGTTTCAATATCAGCTATAGCATAAAATGCTTTTCCACCCATTTTTTGAAATTCTATTATTTCTAGAGCTGTAGTCAAAGTACCTAAGTGAAATGGTCCTGATGGTTTAATTCCACTCATTACAGTCCAAGGCTGTTTCGCTTCTATTGCTTTTACTATATCATTTAATCCTCGATGTCCAAAAATTATTTTTCGTCGTATAAATTTATTCTCGATGAATTTCTGCCGGATTCTTTCAGTAAAATCCTCAATACCAAATTCCTTTTTAATCCTTTCATAATCCTCATCATCTTGAGGACCTGATGATCCCCATGGATCTATATACGTCATTCTAATCTTAAATTGCTTTTTTCTACTATTATTAATAAAAATATAAACCAAATAAAAAATTTTGATATATATGAAGAATTTTTCGGAAAATGAAATTAAAAAATTTATCAATTTACTTGATTTTTCTAAAATTGATGGAAATTTAATCCCTGTTATAACTCAAGATTATGAAACAGATGAAATTTTAATTTTAGCCTTTGCTAATGAAGAGGCACTTAAAAAATCTTTAAAAACTGGATTAGTTCACTATTTTTCACGATCAAAAAAAAATTTATGGAAAAAAGGGGAAAAAAGTGGAAATGTTCAAGAGATCAAAAAAATTATAACCGATTGTGATTATGATTCCATTCTATTTAAAGTAAAGCAAGTTGGAGGAGCTTGTCACAAAGGTTATTTTTCCTGCTTTTATAATGAATTCACAGATAATAGAATAAAAAATATTGGAAGAAAAATATTTGAACCAAGTCAAGTATACAAAGAAAAAAAATCTTAGAACGTTTAATTAAAATTTAATCAATATCATTATATTTTAAACACTTTAACTTGGATTTAATTATCTTTTTTTAACGAATTGCTTCTTTAGTTAAAGATTTATAATAAAAACTTATAATTAATTGTTTTTATACTATTAGAATATTATGAAAGATAAAAATAATAGTACAGACGATGAATGGAAAAATAAATTAACTCCAGAGCAATATAATGTACTTCGAATGAAAGGAACTGAAAAACCTTTTACTGGAAAATATTGGAATAATCATGAAAAAGGAATCTATTACTGTGCTGGATGTGGTGCACCTCTTTTTAATTCAGAAACAAAATTTGAGTCTGGTTCTGGGTGGCCAAGCTTTTTTGCTCCAATTGAGGAAATAAATATAGAAACAGAGATTGATCGTAGTTACGGAATGAATAGGAAAGAAATATTATGTAAAAATTGTAAAGGACATCTAGGACACGTTTTTAATGATGGTCCGAAACCAACTGGCCTAAGATATTGTGTAAATTCAATTTCTTTAAATTTTGAGCCAGAAAATGATAAATAGTAATGATTTCTTTTTTTTATTAAAAAATTTTTATTTCTAAAGACCTAATATTGATGAAGCATTTTTATATTCTTTTAAAACCATATTAGAAATCGTTTTAGTCACATATTGTTCTTCATTAAGTTCCCTTATAAAGTCATGAACATCTCCAGATTCTTTAAATCGACATATTAAACAAGCAGATTGCTCCCCTGTGGTATGAAAAACTGAACACACCTCTGGTTTATCTGTAATTTTATCTAAAATTTCACCTGTATGTTTACCATCTATTTGAATTCTAATTAAAAAAGTTAGTTTATACCCTAGCTTCTCGTTATTGAGCTTAACTGTATAACCCTCAATGATCTGATTGTTTTCGAGCTTGGTAATCCTGTTATGAATAGTTCCAATAGAAATTCCTAACTTGTCTTGAATTTCGCGATAACTTGTTTTTGCATTCTCTTGAAGAATTTTAATTATATTTCGATCGATTTCATCAAGAGTTTTTTCTTTTTTCATTTTATAAATTGAAGGTTATTCAAATTAAAAACTAATATTATGTATTTTGAAAAACATTTATAGGTTATCTTTTGCTAGTGAAAAAATTTCATTTTTATTTATAAATGATCTCCAAATCATAAAATTCTTAAAATCTAATATATTAATAAATTTAAATTATACAAACATTAAATTTGAATATTCTAAAGTAAATTTAAGAACATTATTAAAGGTGGAATGTACATGTCAGTACCAATATTAATTTTAAAGGAAGGAACAGAACAAACTAAAGAACGAGAAGCTCGAACTCAAAATATTAATGCTATTATGGCAATTACGGAAATGGTTAAATCAACCTTAGGTCCGAAAGGTATGAACAAGATGATAGTTGATTCTGTAGGCGATATCAATATAACTAACGATGGAGCAGAGATATTGAAACAGCTTGATATCGAAAATGTTGCTGCGAACATGATGGTTAATGTAGCAAAAGCTATTGACGAAGATGTTGGTGACGGGACTACCTCTGCTGTAATTTTTTCAGCTGCGCTATTATCTAATGCATTAGAATTAATCGAGCAAAATATTCATCCAAAACCAATGACTCATGGCTTTAAATTAGCCTCTGATAAAGCATTAGAAATCTTAAGCAAGATAGCAGAAAAAGTGTCAAAAGATAATGATAAAATATATATAGATGCTGCTATAACAGCAATGAATTCAAAAGATATTGTAGCTGTTAAAGATCATTTTGCAAAACTTGCTTTAGGAGCAGTGAAGAACATAGCTGATGGGGACGGAGACACATTTTCTAAAATCGAAAACGTTAAAATGGTAAAAGCACCAGGTAAGTCTTTGAAAGATTCAGAATTAATTAATGGGGTTTATATTCAAAAAGAAAAAATAAATCCCGCGATGCCAGACTTAATTAAAAATGCAAAAATCGCTGTTGTAAGACGAAAATTGGATGTTACAAAAACAGAATTCGATGCACAAATTCGAATCTCCAATCCTGCTGATATTCAAAAATTTTTAGACCAAGAAGAAAAAATCTTAAAAGATTATTTGAAAATTTTTAAAGATTTGGGAGTTAATGTGGTTATTAACAGTCAAGATATCTCAGATAAATTTGGAGCATATTTAGCAAGAGAAGGTATTGTAGCAATAAAAAGTTTAGGAGATAGTGATATAAAAACAGTTCTAAAAGCTACCGGAGCTAAAAGAGTAGATGATTTGATTTCACTATCAGAGGAGGATTTAGGATATGCTGAAACTGTTAAGTTTGAAAAAATTGATAAAGATGATTACACAATTCTTACTGGTTGCAAAAACCCTAAAGCAGTATCAATTCTATTAAAAGGTGGTCTCGATAAAATTTTAAATTCAGCAGAAATTGCTTTAAAGGATGTTCTCTCAGTAATTGCCAAAATTATGGATACTCAATCAGTTGTAGCTGGTGGGGGAGCAATTTACTTAGAGCTTGCTAAAAAATTAAGAGATTATGCAAATGAAATCAGCGGAAAAGAACAACTTGCTATTAATGCTTTTGCTTTAGCACTTGAAGAAATTCCTGTAACGTTAATAAAAAACGCCGGATTAGATGAAATTGATAAACTAACGGAATTAAGAGCTGCTCATAAAACAGATGAAGATAAGTGGGTTGGTATAGATACTATCACTAACACTATAGGAGACAATTTTAAAAAGGGAATAATTGAACCTACAGTTTTAATAAGACATGTGATTAAATCTGGAAGCGAGTTAGCAAATTTGATCTTAAGAGTAGATCGAATTATTAACGCAAAAGGAAGCAAATCTAAACTAGAATAACTAATATTCTACTTTTTCTTCTATTTTTTTTATTTTTTTTTCGGTTTTAATTTACTTTTGTTGAAATTCAAATATTAAATATTCTTAGGTTTAAATACTAAATATTCAATAAAAAAACCTAGAAAATAGGAGTTGTTTAATAATGGTAAAAGTTAATGGCGCACAACTAATTGTTCGCGCTTTGAGTAATCAAGGAGTAAAAGTAATTTGGACTTTATGTGGTGATAATGACATAATTTATAATTATTGTCAAGATGAATCTTGTACAGAATTTGGAATTGATCTCATTGATTTCCGTCATGAACAAGCTACAGGACACGCAGCAATGGGTTATTATCTTGCTACCGGTGAAGTTGGAGTGTGTTCAGTACAATCGGGTCCTGGTGTTACCGATTTATTTCCATCTATTCCAATCGCTTGGGATGCTTCGATCCCTTTAGTTGCCATCTGTACTTCTACGGCATTAATGGAACGAGATATGCTAACTCCAAATGAAATCGATCTTGTACCTGTATTTAGAACTGTGACAAAATGGGCTGGTTATTGTTATGAAACGGCTCGATTACCAGAATATGTTAACATGGCATTCAGAATAGCCGCGACAGGTCGACCAGGGCCAGTTCTTTTGCTTATTCCTTTTGAATTATTGGTAAAGGAATGTGATGATGAATTAGAAATAGTACAAAGGGCATTCAAACCTATTAAGACTCTTCGGGCTATGGATGGACCCTATGGAAATGAAAAGCAGGTAAAAAAAGCAATAGATTTATTATTAAAAGCTGAGCGTCCCTTTATTATGGCTGGCACAGGTGTAGGAATTTCTGGAGCTTCTAAAGAACTCTTAGAATTCGCAGAATTAGCACAAATCCCAGTGGGATTATGGGGGTTTGGTAATGGGACATTTCCTCCAGATCATCCACTCTATTTTGGATTAGCCTCTCCATTGGATGGTCCTGGAACAGCTTTACTTCAAAAAGCTGATGTAGTCCTGCTCTTAGGAGTGAGACTTACTGGAATGATGAATTTTGGTTATATGCCCTGTTTCGCTGATGATGCAAAGCTAATTCAAGTAGATATAAAAGCAGAAGAGATTGGGAGAAATAGAGCTATAGATCTACCCATTGTTGGAGATGTAAAAGGAGTTCTCACTCAGATGGTTAACTTTACAAAAAGTATCCTTCAAACCCCTAAACAAGAAACTCCATGGATTAAAGAAGTTCAATATCAATTAAGCTTATTTGAAGAACGTATTGCAAAAGAAGGATCGTCTGATAAAGTACCAATTCAACCACAACGATTAGCTAGAGAGATAAGTGACTTTATGCCAAAAGATGGGATTGTGATATTGGATGGCGGAGATACGACAGTCTGGGGATTAATTTACATAAAATCTTATTTTCCAAAGTCAGTTTATTTTTCTGGAAGTTTATGCCTACAACACTTAGGCGGTGGGATCCCAGCGGCAATAGCAGCAAAATATAGTCATCCTGAAAAGAAAGTTTTAGTATTAACTGGCGACGGTTCCTTCTTGTTTAATGGAAAGGAAATTGACACCGCAAGGAGGCATAACCTTCCAATAGTTGTAGTGATTTGTAATGATAGATTATGGGGTAATGTTGCACGACCTCAAAAGATTAAATTTGGTAAAAAATTTTTTGGTTTAGGCTCATCTTTAAGCGAAAAAACAAGATATGATAAATATGCTGAAGCATTTGACTGTTATGGAGAGCTTGTAACTGATCCAAATCAAATACGCCCTGCATTACAGAGAGCTTTTGATTCTGGGGTTCCTGCTGTAATTGATGTTCGTATTAATCCTAAGGTCAATTCTGTCTTGGATTATCTTGGTAAGGAGGGAGCAAATCCTCAATCATGGACTCGAACAATAAAGAAGAAAGCAGAAATTGTTCTTGAAGCCCTTATAAAAAAATAATTTGATCATTGAGGCAGTAATTAATGAAAGCAGCGAAATATGAAGGAAAAGGAATAATTAATATTATAGATATACCAAAACCTACTCCTCAGAACGAAGAAGTCTTAGTAAAGGTGAAATATTCTGGTATATGTGGCTCAGATCTTGAAGCATATAAAACTGGCTTATATCCTATGAAAGTGGTTTTGGGTCATGAAATCACAGGATCTATTGCTGAATTAGGCCCTGAGGTCAGAAATTGGAAAATAAATGATAGAGTAACAATATTTCCAGGCATAAATTGCGGAAAATGTCATTTCTGTCAAATTGGTCATGAAAATTTATGTATTTATGAAGATTCTATTGGAATTGGTCAGAATGGAGGTCATGCAGAATATGTTCTTGTTAAGGAAGATAACCTTGTTGCTCTTCCGGATAATATACCCGATAAACACGGTACTGTTTTTGATCAAATTGCAACCGCGCCACTTGCTTTAAGAGAATCCAATTTCATCCCTGGAAGTTATTGTGCTATATTAGGTATGGGAACGATGGGGCAGTTTTTACTTCAGTATTTAAAAGTAGCTGGAGCTAGGGCTGTTGCTGTGGTTGAAAAGAATCCCTATAGATTGAAAATTGCTAAGAAATTCAGTCCTGATCTAACTTTAACTAAATTAGCGTTGGCAAAAATCAAAAGATTTCCCAGGAGAAGTTTTGGTGGCGTTGATTACGTATTTGAATGTTCTGGAGTACCAATCTTGGTTAATGCTGCTATAGATATTGTGCGAAAAGGTGGTACAGTCATACAAGTCGGAATCTGGGATAAAGCAGTCGAGATTAATTTACTTAAATATGTAATGAATCAAATTAGGATCCAAGGCGCATGGTCGTACACAAAGAGGGATTTCGAATACGCAGTTGAGTTAGTTGCTAAAAACCTTATAAATCCAGAGCCAATTGTAACAAAAATAATCTCCATAGATGATATTGTTGAAGAAGGTTTTGAAT
>JBHLJZ010000065.1:0-19725 GCA_048887165.1 Candidatus Hodarchaeota archaeon
ATAAAGCTGGTTAATTTGATATTCTATTATTAGATGAATTAAATAAAAATTTTATTTTTCAAGAATATGCTTTTTTCCTAAAATATTATAATATCACATTCTGATTTCTACATAGAAATGAAGGATAAGCTTCAATAATTCTTTTTCTTTCTTTTATTCTTTACAAAATATTCAATTAAATCGTTTGAATATTCTTTAACTTTTATTATATGCTTTATTCTCTAATGATAAATCTCCTCTATTTAGTATTAAACAAAGTATTGGTGGATAGATCATATTAACCTTTACATTATCATGAAGAAATTTAACCCAGAAGAGTTCAACTATGATTTCGGCTAATGCAATATAATATCCTGAGATTGCTTTAAGAGTGACTACATTTTTGTTTGACAGTTCCCAAAATTTAAGGAACCAATCCTGAATTTCCATATTCTGTCATTCATTTAACCATTTTTTATTATCTGTTTTATCAATGCTTACTTCTTAAGGAATATTATGTGTATTCCAGTATTAATAAGTTGAATAGAACAATAATTAGCATTTATAGACGCCTAGAAGAAAGGCTCTACAAAGTATTAATTTTATAAAATAAAAAAAAAATATTTGCTTATTTATTTTAGTTTGTGCCTTAAATAGAAAATTCCACCTATTAAAACCGGAATTCCAACAAAGATGGCAACCCAGAACATCGCCTGCAGATAGGTAATTACAAAATATTGGAAATCCATATTACCAAAAGGAGTGTTCCATTTACCATTAATTGCCATAATGATTAAAAATGCGATGGTAACTATCGCTGTAAATCCTCCTGCTCCTTCACCGGATTTTCTTCGCTTCTTCTTCTCCTCGTCTTCCCGTTTATTCATTGCCTTTAATTCTTCACGCGTTTCAGGTGATAAGGCCGCCCATGTTATACCAAAGATCATTCCTAAAACCGCAAGCGTGGGTAATCCTACCAGTAAAAACTCTCTGAGAAGTAACATCAAGAGATAGACAAAAACTATACCGAAAGACCAGTCATTAAAAGTAAGACTCCAATAACTTCCAAAACCGACTCCAATTTCATTGTGCCAGAGGAATACATATATTCCCGAAATAAAAGCGGCAATAATTACCAGAGCAAATGGAATGAGTTTTAGCCAATGTTTTTTCAATAGAACTTTCCAAAATTCTCCAATTTCTTCTTCACTCATTTCTTTCACCTTTTTTTATATTTTTTTATTCTTTTTTTCTAAATTTAGTTTGCAGCTAATAAATGTAGGTTTTTAACTTGTTCTAGTTTTATAATTTTTTATCACCTACATTCTCTTTATTTGGTCTATATTTTTCGAGTGTTATCGCCTTATAAGAGTCTGCGATTATTCCTATAACGACCAATACAATTATAAATCCAATAAATCCACTTATGAAATCATACCAAGAAATAAAAGGTACTATTTCGGGCTTCTCCATCAATATAACTAATAAGGGTATGCTTAAAATCGATAAGAATATCTTAATACCAATGATGATCTGATGGTTTGTAATTTGTTGATTCCCAATAATACCCCTAATTAGGTGTAAACACCCCTCAGAAACTATTAAGACTCCAAAAATCCGCATTATGGCTAGGAATTCGATATGTATTAGATGAGTAAAACCTGTTTCTGGTTGAATTATAAATATTAATCCGATAACCATTTGAATTATTCCTCCAACTATATTAGCCGAAGGATTTATAAAGGGTTTTAATGATTTTTCAGTTTTAGGTGAGAGAGGCAATCCCTTTTTCGCTAGCTTAATTCTTCTTTTCTCTTTCTCGCATTCCTCCTGAGTTTTCAAATCCTCAGGAAGATATCCTTCCATGGATAATCCTACGAATATAAGGGTTACTATTGTAAAGACACCGGTAAGTCCAAAGAGAAGTCCTATAATGTCGAGTCGAAATCTACCTAGTACAAGGTTTATAATCATGAAAACTAAATATACCGTAATAACTACGATAGATAATATTTCTAAAACTCTGGTGTAAAGAGGCCATAAATCTTCCGTAATATATACTTTAGGCACCCCACGTTTCTTATATTCTTTAGCAATTACCTGAGGCGTTCCCATTAAAGTTATTGCTTGTTTAAGTGATGATTCTGTAGGATTTCCATTATCTGAAAGTTCCTCAGCCCTATCCCATAAATGTTCCTCAATTTCGCTCAAAACTTCCTTGAGCTCCTCCTTATCCTCCTTCATCCATTCTGGTAATTTTTCCTTAATTTTCTTAAGATATTCCCTAACCATATCATCCAAATTATTTTGATACATCCTTTCCTAACCTCCCTTCTCTTAATTCTTGTATGTTTAATCCGCACATATCGCAAAATGATTTATCTTGTTCTAAATCAATTTTATTAGCACAGTTTGGACAGTATAAATATTGTTCATTCAAGCGAACAGCGATACCCAACAATGGAGAAATCGCCTCTGTTAACTTGCTATAAAAACCAGATATATGATTATATACTTTATCTCCGATTTCTGTAATCGAATATACTTTTCTCATTCTGTTATCCACGATTTTTCTCTCAGATTTTAGTATACCGTTACCTTCGAGTTTTCTCAACAAAGGATATAAAGTCCCTTCTTCTATAACCAACATTTCATTAGTCTCCTTTTCAAGATTCTTTAATATTGCGTATCCATGAATCTCTCTATTTTCAGCTCCGTTAATTATTGCTAAGATGCATAAGGTACTGATTCCACGATTTATTTCGCTTTCAAATTTTTCTACATAATCTCTGATTTCTTGTGAAGTAATTAAAGCTTCTGTTCCAAATTCCTTAACTCTTTTTATCATATGCATCTCTTTTTGAAAATTTGTGTTTGAATAGTATTTATTTCATAGTATTGTATTATGAATACTAAATCACTCACAGTATATAAATCTTTTGGTAACTAGTTTTTAACAATTTTAATATAAAAATAGACTTCAAGGAGATGAGCATTTAATCTTCAAAAAGATTTGCGATAATAAAGAAAAACGATATTTCAACAAATAATTATGAAACTGTTAAGAAATGAAGGAAGAAGGAGCAAACTATAATAATTATTATTTATAGGCATAAGTGTTAAATAACACTTATTTATCTTTGTCATTAGTTCGATTCTATCGAACAATATCGATGGAATTCAAATTTGGATAGGAATGAAAATTATGAATGAAGAAAACAAAAACCTGGTAAAAGGCAGGATTAAGAGGCCCACCGCTGGTGGTGGGATGACGATCCGAGACTGGTGGCCAAACCAGTTGAATCTCGATATCTTGCACCAACATTCAGCTAAGTCTAATCCGATGGGCGAGGATTTCAACTACGCCAAAGAATTCAAGAGTCTCGACTTTGAGGCCGTGAAGAAGGACCTTAGTGATCTAATGACAAATTCACAGAGCTGGTGGCCAGCGGACTTCGGTCACTACGGACCTTTGTTCATCCGTATGGCGTGGCACAGTGCCGGTACCTACCGGCAAGGCGACGGACGCGGCGGCGGCGGCACTGGAAATCAGCGCTTCGCACCTCTCAACAGTTGGCCCGACAATGCCAACCTCGACAAGGCTCGCCGACTGCTCTGGCCGATCAAGAAGAAATATGGTCGGAAAATTTCCTGGGCTGACTTGATGATCTTAGCTGGTAATGTTGCCTTGGAATCGATGGGTTTCAAGACTTTCGGTTTCGGTGGTGGTCGTGAAGACATCTGGGAACCGGAAAAGGATATCTACTGGGGTTCCGAGCAAGAATGGCTGGGTGATGAGCGCTACACCGGCGATAGAGATCTCGAAAATCCGCTCGCAGCCGTACAGATGGGTTTGATTTATGTCAACCCGGAGGGACCGAACGGTAATCCAGATCCGGTCGCTGCTGCGCGGGATATCCGAGAGTCATTCGGTCGCATGGCGATGAATGACGAAGAGACGGTAGCACTCATCGCGGGCGGCCACTCGTTCGGAAAGTGCCATGGTGCCGGTAGTGCAGAACATGTAGGGCCTGAGCCTGAAGCAGCTGATATCGAGGATATAGGACTAGGTTGGAAGAGTAGCTTTGGCACTGGCAAAGGTAGCGATACAATCACCAGCGGTCTAGAAGTCACCTGGACTGCCACCCCCACGAAATGGAGTAACAACTTCTTCCGGAACCTGTTCGGTTTTGAATGGGAACTGACGAAGAGTCCTGCTGGCGCGCATCAGTGGAAACCGAAGGGTGGCGCAGGTGTTGGTGCTATACCAGATGCTCACGACCCATCGAAGCGTCATGCACCATCTATGCTGACTACCGACCTCTCTCTTCGGTTCGATCCTGACTACGAAAAAATTTCTCGGCGCTTTATGGAGAATCCAGATGAATTTGCAGATGCATTCGCTCGAGCGTGGTTCAAGCTGACCCACCGCGACATGGGTCCGCGCTCTCGCTATCTAGGACCGGAGGTTCCTGACGAAGAGCTCATCTGGCAGGACCCCATCCCAGTGGTTGATCACAAGCTAGTTGATGAAAAGGACATCGATTCACTCAAGGACAAGATCTTGGCTTCAGGTCTGTCTGTTTCAGAACTGGTTTCGACTGCCTGGGCGTCGGCATCCACATTCCGTGGCTCAGACAAGCGCGGTGGAGCGAATGGGGCTCGCATTCGTCTGGCACCACAGAAGAATTGGGAGGTTAATCAACCTGCCCAACTAGCGAAGGTACTCAAGTCCCTGGAAAGCATCCAGTCTGAATTCAATGGCGCAAAATCCGACGGCAAGAAGATATCGCTTGCTGACCTGATCGTTCTGGCTGGTTGTGCAGGTGTTGAGCAAGCTGCTACAAATGCCGGTTATGAGGTGAACGTTTCCTTCACACCAGGACGCATGGACGCCTCACAGGAACAAACGGATGGGATGTCTTTCGCAGTTCTTGAACCCAAGGCCGATGGCTTCCGCAACTACCAGAAGTCTCTCTATGCCGTATCAGCTGAGGAAATGCTGGTTGACAAAGCGCAATTGTTAACTTTGACCGCACCCGAAATGACGGTGCTCGTCGGCGGCTTACGCGTCCTGAAGACCAACTTCGGAGGAACCCACCATGGTGCCTTCACCAAACGACCTGAGACGCTTACCAATGACTTCTTTGTGAATCTGCTCGACATGAGCACAACTTGGAAAGCAATCACGGAAGACAAAAATTTATTTGAGGGGCATGATATCGAAACGGGTGAACTCAAGTGGACCGCCACCCGTGTTGACCTCATCTTCGGTTCAAACTCCCAACTCCGGGCATTGGCGGAGGTTTACGGTAGCGATGACGCTCAGGAGAAGTTCCTGCACGACTTTGTAGCGGCGTGGAATAAAGTTATGAACTTAGATCGTTTCGATCTCGCATTGTAGCTTAATACTCCCTGAATTAATTAAATTTTTTACTTTTTTTTTATACCATTTTATTCATTCTTACTAAAGGTTTTATTGAATCTGTTTATAATAGATTTATTTTTATTTGATCTAAATTATATTCTGAGAAATTAATTTATAAAGGAGAAATCTAAATTTGATATAAAAAATTAAGAGAATAAATAATTAAAAAAAAGACTTATTACTATTTTCTATTTATTATTTCTTATTTTTGATTTATAACTATTCATAAGTTTTAATAACGAGGAGAACGTTTACCGCCTCGACCACCACGATTTCCACCTTTATTGAATGAACTCGCTTGGCGAGGTGCTTTTTCAGTAACTACCACATTGCTAGCTTGTGGTCCTTTTTGACCCTCTGTAACTTCAAACTCAACTTTATCATTTTCATTTAATGTTTTATATTCATCATCTTTTCCTACTAACTCAGAATAATGAACAAAAACATCACTACCATCTTCAGATGTTATAAATCCATAGCCTTTTCGGCTATTAAACCATTTTACTGTTCCACTTACCAATTTTAAGACCATTTTTTTATTTTAAAAAAATTCTTTTCTATCTAAAAGAATCAATAATAAAAAAAATGCATCTCAAATAAGTTTTTACTTTCTAGGAATATAAGAAATATCATTTTTTTTTGAATTTCCTTTTACACGTTTTAAGCATTTATTACATATCCAATATCAACTCCTTAATTCCGAATAATTAGTCTTATTTGCCTTTTATTGACCTACTCTAAAAATAATTTTCAAATACTAATACCATATGGAATTATAGATTAAATTCGATTCTAAAAAAACATAAAGTACATATGTGATCTAATTCTACCTTATTGAATTGTAAAAAAAGATATTTGATAGTATTTTATTCTTGAAATATTAATTCGCATATTGCGAAGTTCTATACAATATTTATTCCGGTTTTCAACCATTAGAATCAATTAATTATTATTTGAACTTGGGAATTTTTAGAAAATCGGCTTTACAATTTTAAATCAAAAAAAGAGTTTATAAACTATGCCAAAAATGAAAAAAAAACAGATAAAGAAAGGAAGGAGAACCTATGGTCCAAATCCACAACCGGAAGTGAGACGCGTAAAAATGCCATATAGGAAAAATGGGGAAATGTTTGCTCGGGTAACCGATATATATGGCCAAGAACGGATGGGGGTCTATTGTGAAGATGGAAAACACCGTATAGGACGGATTCGAGGAAAAATAAAGAAAAGAGTATGGATAAGAAAAGGTGATTTAGTAGTTATTAATCCGTGGGGGTTTGAAACAGAAATTGAAGGTCAAAGTGGAAAGTGTGAAATCTCTTGGAGATACTTAAGACATGAAATCTCTTGGCTACAACGAAAAGATTTGGTACCAGAAAATCTGGATTTAAATAATATTCCCCTTTAATCAACTTTTTTATTATTTATGAATAACTTAAAATATATTTAAAAAAAATTAAGGTTCGATAATAATCGTAAAAACTCTTTTACAAAATATTATTTACTACTTTTATTATATTCTTTTTAGATTTATAAAAACCATAGAATTAGAAACGGAAATTTCCTCTACGGCCTCTATTGTATGGACTAGGAGGAGCTTTTTCAGTAACGACCACGTTACTCGCTTGAGGTCCTTTCTGTCCCTCAACTATCTCAAATTCAACTTTATCGTTTTCGTTTAAAGTTTTGTATTCATCATCTCTACCAGCTAAAGCGGTATAATGAACAAATACATCGGTTCCTTCTTCAGAGTTTATAAATCCAAAGCCTTTACGGCTATTAAACCATTTTACTGTTCCTTTTACCAATTTTAAAACCAATTTTTTAATTTTGTATAAAAGTTCTTTACTTTTTTTTATTTCTAAAGAACTAATTAAAAAAAGAGCCCAAAGATAATAAACTTTGACTTTTTTGAATTTTTTTTAAAAAAATTATGAAGAAAAAGAGTTATTGGACTACATTTATCTTATCTAAGCAAATTTACATTAATATCTTAACTTTTTTAAACATCAATAGTTCATTTCTTTACCAGTTAGTTTATAAATCAATCAGAAATGACATCAATTTTCTTTAAGTTTTTTCCTTTTCCTTAAACTAAGGAATATAACAGGTTGAATTACATTAAGAATTTGAATTTAATATTTACAAAAAATTAGAGGTGTATAAAATTAATTTAAAAAACATATTGAAAAGTATCATAAAATCGTTCCTCCTCCTTCTATACACAATATTCGTGTTTGCTTTAGTGTTCGGCGGTATGATTTCTGGAATTTTGACTTTACTTCCAGATGAAGCGAGTAAACCTTGTTACTTAGGATATTATGCACATTGTTCCTTTACTCCCTTTAGCACATTAATTCTATTTGGAATGGCATTGATTGGATCAGTTCTTTTAGTAAAGTTAATCAAATATTTTAAAAGGAAAGTAAATGAACTTGTAAAGAGTAATTCAAAAATAGCAATCCTAAAAAAACGAAGCATTATCCATTAAATTTATTTCTTTTTTTTTAATTTTATTTTATATGGATGAAATCGATATGAAAATCATTACTTTATTATTGGTTAATTCGCGATTATCTTATAGAGAAATTGCGGGTTATTTAGGATTATCTGTAAACGCCGTCTATAAACGCGTTCAAATTTTGATAGAACTAGATATTATACATAAATTTACAGCAAGAATTAACCCATATGCAGCTAATGCCATTTATACTTTAATTTTTGGTGAGAGTAAAGCTGAAAATATGAATTTAGTTACGAGCAAGTTGGGTGAACATGAAAACACATACAATATAATTTTGTCAAGTAGGAATTATTTATACATTGGGGCGCTATTAAAAGATATCCATGAATTAGATGAATACTCATCTTTCGTGTCACAAATTGCTGAAATTCAAAATCCATCCGTTGGTTTACTACATGGAGTCTATTATTCATCTCCGAAACGATACAATATACCTAGATCAAGAACTATGACTGCGAATCTAGATAAATTAGATATAGGAATTATACGTTCATTAAATAAAGACTCACGAAAACCGATATCTGAGGTTGCTGATGATACTAATAGCACTTCAAATACGGTTCGTCGAAGATTAAATCGAATGATAAAAGAGGGTTTGATTGAATTATCAATTCAGTTTAATCCGGTTTCAGCTAATGATATTTTTGCGTTACTTCAAATATCTTTAAGTCACTCATCTAATAAGGAAGAAATGGCTCAACATCTAGCAGACAATTATCAACCAAATATCTTTTTTTGTTGGGCCTTTAGTAATCTCCCTAATCTCTTATTGTGCTATACTTGGTGCAATAACATGAATGAGCTTAATAATATAATCCAAAAATTAAAAAAAGAAAAAGTGGAATCAGTGATAGCTGATGTTCTTTTAAAAGGGCTATTTTATGACACATGGAAAGAAAAAATGTTATATGAATAAAAAATTCTTGGTTATATTATACACAATATAATCCAAATTGCCACTCTTGTAAGATGTATGATATATGTAGTAATTACAGCACACAAGAATACCTTCCATGATAATAACTTTATGAATTTATAATCTCGCTCAATTATAGGACCTCTTATCCATAGAATTAATCCCCTTACACCCGTTATTCCTGAGATAGACATTTCTACTAACAAAAGTATCCATGAAGCAATTGGATTTATTGTGCCAAAGCAATCTCCTCCTTCACATACTAGGTTAATTGCGCGAATAAAGAAGAAGAGAGGACCACCACCTAAAAATAGCCACTTCACTCTGTCCCAACTCTTTAAGTTGCTTAAGTCTTTCTTGCTTTCTCTGTTTGCACTAGATATAATCTTCAACTACCTCTTGTTCCTTAGAATTATTGATTTTATTAGATAATTTTAAACCTAGTTTTTCCATGCTATTTAAAGTATTTTCTTGTAAAGGACCTTCTTTATCAATAACAAAACCGCTAATAATTGGATGAATAATATTCAATTTCATCTTTTTTAAACGCCTCATAATTCTTTTAGCTGTAGATCCTGCTAGGTGAAAACCTGCTTTTGTTTCAAAAGCAAATCCTTGGCTTTTTTCCATTCTGATATCTTTAATTTTTTTTAAAAATGACTTCATTGGTTTTGAAGCGCCACGAAAATGAGTAGGTCCCCCAATTCCAATCACATCATAACTATTTAATTGATTGATCTCAAAATCTTGAATAGGGATACTGTCTACATAAAGACCCCCTGCTTCTAACCCACGACTCAATGACATCGCAACTTTTTTTGTATTTCCATATACAGAATGGTATAAAATTATTGCTTTTTTCATATCATTCCCTCACTTTTAAGTTTTTGAACTAATTCGTAATTTTTCCGATAAAATATTTTAGTGAAGAAGCCATGATCTCGTTTACAAAACGGTAAACCATTTGAAGCCGCATGATATTCAATGCACTCTTCACATTTCCCATGGTTTGAGCATTCTATTTTAGGGCATGGGCAATCAAATTTATTTAATTTATTATTTTCAAAATTAATTTTTATTACCTCTTACAAAATTTTATTGTTAGGATTTATGTATTAACCAACTCGATATAAGTCTAAGTTCAAAAGACAGTGAATAAACCCTGCAATCTTATTGTAAAAAATGGTTAATTCTTAAACCAATAAGTAAAAAAATGGATAGATTAGCTTTAGAACTTTTTAACACAATATATAAATATAATAATATCAAATTGTATAGTAAAATCAAAAATCCACATAAGATTTCAGAAAAAATGTTAAATCTAAAAACGAAAAAGATAATCCTAATTTTTTTAGTAATTACCTACTTTCTTTCTTTAACTATTAATGTACGTGCTACGTCTCATAATCTAAAGTTCAGTGCAGGAAGTAGTTTTACTTATGAATTTAATGTAATAAATGAAACATATGGTTTTATTAATTTTGAAACTGGTGATAACATGAGGTTAAAAGTAACAAGAATCGAAAGGAATGGGATTTTTGCTACAGAGAATGGTTCTACATATTGGTGTCGAATAAAATATAAAATTTTTGATGTTAGTAATAATGAACTAGTTATAGATGAAAGCCGTGATATAACTGGTGAGGAAGGATTATATGTTTTAAAGGATCCAGAAGAAGCTAGAGATATTGGTGTATATATTGAACCATATATGATTTTATATTTTTGTCCCGGTCCCGTTGATACGTATTTAGCAGAATTGGCAGTTAGTTTTCCAGAATGGACAGCTTCAGGAAATTCTTTAACATTTAACGTATCAACTATATCAGAGATAAGGCAATATGACGAAAAAACAGGGATGTTAAGCTTTCATCAATTAAATCAAAGTGGATTTATACTAATACAATATACTCTCATTGGTAAAAACCTTTTTATTCCGGGCTATGAATTTATAACTATTTTAGGGTTATCTAGTGTTTCCATTATCGGTATCATCTACTTAACAATAAGTAAGAATAAATTAGTGTTTAGAAAAGGAATAAATTATTACCATTAACTCCTTTTTAATTAATTAGAGCCCTTTTAATTTGCAGTTTTAATAAAAAATAAATAAAGATAGCAATCGATGTTTAATCCCGATAAACCTTATGATTTTTTGTCTGTTATCGATATGGCGACTATGAAAGTTTCTATACCAAGAGATTGTCATTTTAGTATCGGAACATCTCCTTATTACGCCCATCAACACGGACTTGCGATTGATGTATATCAAAATCTATCTTTGGAAAATTATGATGTATTAAGTCCAATATCGGGAGTGGTGATTAAAACCAAAACCATGAAAGCTCCAAAACCAAAATTTAAAGGTGGTACCAATAAAGAATATTTAATTTTGGTTAGTAACAAATACAGCTCAAAGACTGTCTATAAAATATTACACGTAAAACCGAAAATCCAAGAAGGTGATAAAATATCTATTGGTGATATTATCGGAACTACAATCAGGAATGGCTATTTCGCTAATTGGTCTAGCCCACATTTACATCTAGAACTAAAAACTTTTGAAGATGCATATCGTGCTAAAGGCGGAAAGTCATTTTCACTTGCATTAGAAAGTAATAAAATGAAATTATTTGAAAGAAATAAAGATACTACTAATCTCATCCCTATTGAGATTAAAGAAATTTATCCAGAATTCATACTTGCGAAGTTTCCAGAATATATGTATAATTACATCGACCCATTTTATGGTGTTAGTGGTAAATGTGAAAATATAGATTGTTTAATAGATGGAGGAATCCCAATCTATAAAAATGGAATAGTTATTTTTTCTCATGAGCCTAATTTAGACATTAAAGAATCAATTTACTTGAATGATTCAAAAATTGGGGAACTGCGCGGTTTACATAAAAATTTTGGATCAGTTAGGTTTGACCAAGTTGTTTTTCTACTTAATGGGAAAAAAATTCGAGGTATTTCTCTTTATCTGGCAGGATCTTTACCTTTAATCAAGGTTATACCTTTTAAAATTAATGAATTTTCATTTCAAACAAATTCTATCCAATATTTAATTATTAATCCTTAAGATATCATTTATTTTTTTTGTGGTGGTCCTTGGATTATTCGCTTTTCCATCTTCTCAGGATCATTAGAAAATCTCAAACCATTAATGTTTTCACACCACCATGTAATACCTACTTCTTCATATTGTTTTACTATTTTCGCAGCTTCTGAAGTTTTACCTGGTGTATTTCCACTGATATTAATATCAAAATTATTCTTTTTTTTTCGATATTGATCTATAAATTCGATTATTTCTTTGACCTCTCCTGGTGTTAATTCTTGAGGCCAATTTGCACTGATAGGGCACACACCATCGTATTTAGCAGCACGAATAAATGGATTTTTATTAGGCCAGATACCGGCAACCCATATTGGAATTTGGTTATTTACAGGTTTCGGCATAAATTGAGCATTATTAATTTCATAAAATTCACCTTTAAATGAGAAATTTTCTCCAGACCATAACCCCAATAAAATCTCTAAGCTCTCATCAAGTTTTTTTGCTCGGATTTTCTTATCAAAGCTCTCTCCGAAAGTAGTAAAATCACTTTCTGGAGTACCTAAACCAACTCCTAAAATTAATCTTCCATTTGATAAATGATCTAACGATACTGTTTCGCGCGCTACCTTCCAGGGACGTCTTCTTGGAATTGGAGTCACCCAAGTTCCAATTTTTATTTTTTCTGTTTCCATAGCGATTGCGGCTAATACAATCCAAGGATCCAAAAAGGGTATAGCTACACCTTTCATAACAGTAAGATGATCCCATAGGAAAAAACCGTCCCATCCCGCATCCTCGGCTTTTTTAGCTAACTTAGCAATATCAATTGGATTAACATAATTACCAAAATTCGGTATATTTATTGCGAATTTCATAATAATAAGAAATTAAGTTGTTTTATTTGAATTTCAACTAAAGTGAGACTAGATGTCATGATCAATAATCTTACATTTAATTAAATCTTATAATTTTATAATGTTAGATATTATTTTAATACAACATAATAAAACTGGTTTAAATCTATTGGAATATCGTCAAGAGCGTACAAAAATGAAATCGGAGCATTCGGACATATTTAGTGGTTTTTTGAATGCGATTCAAAATATATCTAAGGAGTTAGATATTGGAACAGTGATTTTAATTTCAACCGAAGGGTCAAAGGGCCATAACTGTATTATTATTCCAAAAGATCTTATAAGTGTTATTCTTCTTGTAGATCAAAAGGATCCAATCGATCTATGGAGAGAACAAGGCCATATAATTGCTTATAAATTTATTGAAAAATTTGGCGAATCTTTTAATCCGAGTGATATAAGACAATTCGAAATATTTATTCCTGTGATAAAAGAATTATGTGAATCTCATGAATACTGTGATTGACTCACAAGATATTACTCAACTAGATTATCCATTCTATTCTTCTATTCCATATACCTGCTTAGGGCCAAGATATTGAGGAAATTTATTAATAATCGCTTTCCTTGCGAGAAAACATAAATGACACTCGTCTACATAAGTATTGTTATGTTCAATACTATATTTTCTTACCAATTCAGCAGGTCCACCTTGAATTAAAGGACCAATAATTGGGTGTGAATTGGGATCATAGCTTTTTACAATCTCTGAAAGTTTAGTTTCCCAGTAATTTCCTATACTTAGTCCCTGGCAAATTTGAGTGTTTCCATAAGAATCCACATGTACTCTCCCAAGTCCTTCCAAATCTTCATATGGGCATGAAATCAAATCCTCCCAATATCTTTGTGGCAAATCTTTAGTTAAAGTGTCAATGGCTCTTCCTCGAAACATAGCACCTCCACCAATCACGGGTGTTCCCTTTTCATGTTCTTTTTCTATTCCATATTCAACTGTAGGTTCATTTATACTTATTTTACCCACTGGAAGTCCCAAATTAGTAGCTGACTTACTTGCAATTTTAGATAAATTTGCAGCTTCGGTTCCAAAATGAAATTCGTCATCACTCACAGTAAAATCTTTAATATCATATTGAATCATAGGTTTAATCCAAATTTCTGCATCTTTTTCGCAAGTAGCCCAATAACTATTTGTAACTATCCCAACTTTGTAACCTCTTTCTTTTACACTCTTGATACCTTCAATCATCAATGGATAATAAAGGAAAGGTTCTCCTCCTTCAAAATATATCCACTCCATTGAATCAATTTTATCTGCTTCATCAAGTACCTGCTCGATTTGATCCATTGTAAAAGTTCCCTTTGAACTGGGTCCACAATATAAAAAGCAATGATCACATTCATAATTACAAGCATAAGTTAATAAAAAATGGATTCCAGTTAGCATTTTTTTCTCTCTTTTTACTATTAAATTTTATTTATTCCAATATTGCCAAATATAATTATTAAGTTTAATTTTTTGATTTTATTTTCTAAATTGATCTATTTACTATGGCCAAGATTGTGATGGTGGCGATTGCGACTCAATAACCGTAATAAACACGATAACGCACACCAGTATCAGTATTATTCCAAATAAACACATACCTAATTGCCCCCAATCAAACCAGCTTGTTTTGCCTTTATCATTCATTTTAATAGTTAATATTAAGTATTTTAAAAGAATTATTATTTGATAACCTCTTATAATTAGAATCTTTCTATAATTGTTGCAACTCCTTGACCTCCTCCTATGCAAGCGGTTGCGAGACCAAATTTTGCTTTTTCTTTTTGTAAAATACGTGTTAAAGTTCCAACTAATCTAGCACCTGTGGCACCTAATGGATGTCCTAAAGCAATTGCTCCCCCCTTGACATTTACTTTTTCATGTGGAATATTTAACATTTTCATTGCATATAAGGGTACAATAGCAAAAGCTTCATTAATTTCCCAAAAATCTATATCGTTAACTTCTAATTTCGCTTTTTCGAGTGCCTTTTTACTAGCAGGGACAGGACCACTTCCCATAATCCCTGGATTTACACCCGCCCAGGACATTGAAACTATTTTTGCTAATGGTTTTATTCCTATTTCATCCGCTTTTGTTTCTGACATAAGAACACAACAAACTGCACCAGCATTTAAAGGTGAGCTATTTCCAGGGGTAATTTGAGGCTCTTTATCTATTCCTTTTGAAACTATTCGTAATTTTTTCATTGTTTCCATATCAGACCCACTGCGGATTGATTGATCATATTTGATAAACTTTTTGCTTCCATCTGGAAGCATTCCTTCAACAGGCAAAATTTCAACATCAAAAAAACCTTCGTCTCGGGCTTTTATTGCTCGTTCATGAGATCTTAAGCTCCATTTATCCATATCTTCTCTAGTAATATCAGGATTTTGTTCCCATAACTTTTGAGCAGTTTGAATCATCGAATAGCCTGTTTTTAGATCAAATTTAGCATGATTAGGGTATTTGATTTCATCACTTAGTTCCGTATGTTTCATAGTGAGATCAGTTCCACGTGGAATGCGGGTCATATGTTCCATTCCACATGCTAAAACGATATCTGAATTACTGGTCATTATTTCCATAGCACCCAAATGTACACTAGACATACTTGATCCACATTGTCTATCTAAACCAATAGCAGCTACAGTTTCTGGAAGCTCTGCTAAAAAGATTGGATGACGTCCTCCATAAAGAAAATTCTCTTTAACTTGGTTAGCACATCCTGTAATGACCTCATTAATTTCAGATGCATCAAATTTCGCCCTCGCTATTAATTCCTTTATTACGAGCGATAACAATTGATCAGCTGGTATAGAATGGAAAACATCTCTTTCCGGTTGATCGGGACGACTCCTAGACATAGGGGTGCGTAAATAATCTACAATAACAACTTCTCTCATTTTAAATCCTCAAATTTTAGATCTATCCAATAATAATTATTATTAATTTAATTCATTATTAATTTAATTTATTTTCTTAAAGTCCAAAAATAAGTTCCACCTTCTTCTATAAACTCTGCTTCTGTAAATGGTGTTGATTCAACAAATGCTTTGAATGTTTTTTCATTGTAAAAACGTGAAGAACCTGCTTCAAATAATTTATGTGTTATATCAAAAAGTTGAAACTTTCGTTGAGGTTCAAATAAATCAGGAATCATACTTTCTCCAACAAGTAAAATCCCATCATCTTTTAACAACTTATACAAATCCTTAAAGATTTTTCTTCTATAATTTTCATCTGGGTCCATTTCGTGAAGCACTTGATTTAATATAATCAAATCAAATCTATCTTTAGTAGTAATAGCATAATCATTAAGGGAAATCTGAAGAATTGTAATTCTTTCTTTCCATTTATTTTGTTTCACTAATTCTTTTGCAGCTAATATCCCTTTAGGATCAATCTCAATTCCTACAAAATTTGCATTATTATGTTTTCTTGCCCATGTTTCAATATTAAACCCATAACCACATCCTACTTCGAGGATCATACCATTGATATTTAACCTGCTACTAAAATCTATGAAAAGCTTAGTGAATAGCCTTTCAATTAGGCTTCCAAACCTTCTACTTCTTTCTTGTAAATCTTTAACAATGTTTCCCGGTAATTTAAGAAGGTCAATACCTTCACCCGTTTTAAAATTATGTAGCATAATTTCCTGTGATGGAGCAATATTATAAAAAGCTCCAAGAGTTCCTCCAACATAAGACAGATTATTAGGATCTATAAGTAAATCATATACATAGGGAGCTGTTTTAATACTTTTTTTGTCAGTATTATCAATTTCAAATATACCACATTCAATTGCTAAGTGAAGCCAAGCATCTAAGTGTGTAGAGTCTAGACTTAAATTTTTAGAGAGCTCATTAGGTGTAAATCTCACAATACTATAACTTTCTCCTTCTAACTCTGACTTTTCTTTTTTATATAGATAATCAAAAATCCCTAATTTTCTACCCATCCCAATTAGAATTATTGTATTAAATCCATAAAGGCTATTAATAGCAAATTTTTTTATTTGATCTTTTAATGAAATGTCTATTCTTTTATGATTATGCGTAGAAATACTCCTCACCCTTAACTAATTCATTATACTCATTTATTTCAATTAGTAACTCTAACTTGATTTTTAATGAATTCTAATCTAATAATAAAACTTAAGAATTATTCGGTTTTACTAAAATTTACTATTATTTTAAGTGATATATTTCAATTAAAATTTCATTACAAAGGTAAAAAGTATGAGTATAAACTTTACTGAAGAACAAGATATGATTCGAGAAAGTGTACGGGAATTTGCTCAGAGCAAAATCGCACCAATTGCACTTGAAATGGAAAAGACTAAAGAAATTCCAAAAGAAGTAATAAAAGGGATGGCTGAACTAGGACTTATGGCATGCACAGCGGATGAAAAGTATGGTGGGCCAGGTTTAGATGCAGTAAGTGCTGGAGTTATTGCAGAAGAACTAGCAAAGGCAGATTGTACTGGTTCCACATGTGTATATTACTTAGTTCCCGCATCTTGGGGTTTTCTTTTAAATAAATATGGAACTGAAGAAGCAAAACAAGAGATTTTTCCTAAAGTAGTTTCAGGAGAATGGTTTCTCGGTATAGCTACAACCGAAAGCGATGCAGGTTCAGATGTCGGAGCCACTAAAACAACAATAAAACCAGATGGTGATGGCTTTATTGTAAATGGTGAAAAAATGTATATAAGTGGCGTGCGAGAAGCAGTCACTGGAGGTGGAGGACATATTACAATTGCTCATCAAACACCAGAGCGTGGAACAAGAGGAATGACAACATTTTATTTGCCATTAACTGCTGATGGAATTACTCCTACATATATAGATGACTTAGGTCGAGAAGGAATTTCTTGTGGTGGTTTTTCAATTGATAATGTAAAAATTCCTAAACATTACATTTTAGGAGGAGAAAATAGAGGATTCTATATAATACATGAGGGATATGAGTACGCAAGAGCATTAATCGCTGTTATTTGTGCTTCTGCTGGCTTAAAGTCCTTAGAAAACGGAATGAATTATATTAAAGAAAGAAAATCATTTGGAAAACCTTTGGCACAATACCAAGAAATTAACTTTAGATTAGCTGAACATTACACAAAATTAAATATGTTGAGAGATTTAGGCTATAAAGCATTGAGAAGTATTGATTTAGAACAACAAGGTAAAATCAGTAGATTCGAGACTAGTAAAATCGTCGCAATGGCTAAAATGTTTTGTTCTGATTGGGCATGTGAAGCAATAAACGACGTTATGCAGTGGCAAGGCGCTTTTGGATATTCACGAGAATGCCTAGACCAAGCTGCTTGGAGAGCTGTTAGATCGTTTTCACTTGCAGAAGGAACAAAAGAAGTAATGAAGATGATAGTGGCACGAGAGCTACTTGGTAGGAAACAATATTAATTAACTTTTTTTTATATTTTTAATATCTTTATTTAACTCTTAAAAGAAAGAGATAGTATTAAAGATCTTAATTTAATTTTGATGAAAAAATGAGATTTATCGTATGTGTTAAGCAGGTTCCAGACACAACTGAAGTTAAAATCGACCCTGAAACGAATACGTTAATAAGAGAGGGGGTACCAAGTATATTAAACCCATTTGATCAATTTGCTCTAGAAGAAGCCATTAAGATTAAACAAGATGGTGATGAGATTATTGTAATTTCTATGGGACCACCCCAAGCCAAAAAAGCTTTATTGAAATGTCTAGCATTAGGAGCAGATAGAGCAATTTTGCTTAGTGATAAAGCTTTCGCTGGTGCCGATACTTGGGCAACATCTTTTACTTTAACTCAGTGCATCAAAAAGATTGGCGATTATGATATCATTTTTTGTGGTTTACAAGCTATTGACGGAGATACAGCACAAGTAGGACCCGAAATTGCAGCCCAATTAGGTATTCCTCAAATTACTTATGTTGAGAATGTTGAACCTTTAGAAGGAAAAAAATTAACTGCAAAAGTTCAAACAGATGATGGATATAAAATTGTTGAAGTAAGACTTCCAGTATTAATAACTGGGATGACTCCTTCCTCATTTGAACCAACAAATCCACCAATGATGAGTATAATGAAAGCGAATAAGAAACCATTTAATGTCTGGGATGCTGAAGAACTTGGGGGTAGTAAGGATAATTATGGATTAAATGGTTCATTAACCGAAGTTATCAAAGTATATTCACCTCCAGCTAGACAGCAAGGTGTTGTTATTGAAGAAGAAACTGCTGATGCTGCCGTTAAAAAGCTAATTGAATTATTATCAAAGGATAAGGTGATCTAATCTGATAAACGTTGATAAGGAAAAATGTACTGGATGTGGACTCTGTGAAAAAGCTTGTCCATTTGGAGCTATTATTATTGTTGATAAAATCGCAAAAATCGGGGATGAGTGTACTCTTTGTGGTGCTTGTATTGATCAATGTAATGTAGGCGCAATAACAATTCAAAGGAAAAAAGTTAAAGATATCGATCTGTCAAAGTATCAAGATGTGTGGATTGTAGCAGAGATTAAAGATGGAAACGTTAGAAATGTATCATATGAATTGTTAGGAAAGGCAAGAGAACTTGCAGAGCATTTAAATCAGAAAGCTTGTGTTCTCCTTTTAGGTGATAATGTAAAAAGATTTATTGAGGAGTTTACAAGCCGGGGTGCTAACAAAATATATATTGCTGAACATGAAGCTCTTAAAGATTATTATACTGAAACTTATTCAGCTGTAATCACTGGTATAATCTCAAGATATAATCCAAATATTGTTTTGTATCCTGCAACTATAAATGGAAGGGATTTAGCACCAAGAGTAGCAGCAACTCTGGAATTAGGTCTTACAGCTGACTGTACTGGGTTGTCTATACGTGATGGATTA
>JBHLJZ010000066.1:0-19635 GCA_048887165.1 Candidatus Hodarchaeota archaeon
ATTAGCTATAGTACACTTGACTCAGATTTTTTCGAGATAAATAACATAGCAGAAAAATTACAGCAACACTCAGATATTAAAAAAGTTTTTTATTGGGAGGAAGATTTAAAAGATGATATCTATGATTATATGAATAGAAATCTTGATATTTGTGATGCTTTCTTACTTTTCTGTTCTAAAAAAGCTAAAAAATCTGAACAGGTTCAATTAGAGTGGAAATCAGCTTTAAAAATTAAAAAACCGATTATACCCATCTTTAATGATGAAAGAGATATTCCTCCTTTAGTCTCTACCAAACTAGGTATATCTTTTGATAAAAATGATATTGATAAGACAGTAGAACAACTCTATCAATTAATTCTTAAAAAATTAGGTAGATAAAAAACATATGAAGATCAATTAGATTAAAATTATTAAAAAATCTTATAAAATTATATAAAATTTAAAAAGTAAAAGATTAGAGGGTTATAATTTCATGAAAATCTCAGTAGAAGATACAAGAACTGGTAAAATAATTAAATTAGACGTTAAAGAGCATCACCAAATTGAGCGAATTATTGATATCGTGATAAAACACATGGGTATTATAAATGTAGAGCAACGTTCATATACTTTAGTACTTAACGAAAGAGAATTGCCAAACTCAATAACTATTAAAGATGCCGTCCATAAATTTGGTTTAAAAGAAGAAGATAAATTGGCTTTATGGGCAAGAGTTATAGGTGGATAATTTTAATTATATATCTAAATTTTTTTAATATTAATCATCTACGATTATAATATCATCATCTTCTTTTTCGTCTTTATCTCCATTATTATATATGTTTTTTAAAGCTTCAATATCATTCCTCTTAAAAAACTCAGCAGCTTCTAAACAGATGTCATAATTAAGTGGATCATCTGGATTTGGGTTTTCTACTAACTTTTCTAATGCTTTTACCGTTGTCTCTAAATCTGAAAGTCTAGACCATTGTTTCAAAACATTTAAGCAAATATATCCTGTTCCTTTGGTTATAACATGTGATAATTCAACAGGATGTATATTTGGATGAAAAATGTTTGAAAACCAAGCAAAGTCGATACCCCCAGGGTAAGGAAAGGATCGATTTATCTTGAATAAAATTCGATGTGCCCTTATAGGGGTCAAACTTTGAGACCTTACTGGACTATCTCGTATAAAACCTAATGAGTCTAAATTAATTATAAGCTCTACATTATTCTCTTGCCATTTTACAGAATCTTTTTCTACAACATTTAGATCTTTCAGGCTTTTAATCTCATTATTGATTCGATCTTTCCAAATCTCAAATGGTAATTCAGGCATTAATAATCATACTCATGTTGTTTAATTATTTAAATTTGAAGATTATTTACTTTTAATTTTGTACGAACATGTCCAGCAATCAGGATCTTTTACTTTCTCAATAATATTAAATTTATTAGTAAGACCATTATAATTTAATTGTTTACCAATTAATGGTTCACCTATTTCTCTATCCCATGTTTTATTTGACTTAAAATAATCCATCCCTAAAACAAATTTTAGAACCTGCTGGGATTGGATACCACCGATAATTGCAGTGGTTGTAATAATTGTAGCAATTTTCCTGGTTGTTTCGCCATCCTTCGGGTCAATTTCCTGTCCAATGCATGAAAATTTGTTCCACATTAAGTCTAAATCAACATTTGTAATCCCGCATTGCAAGCAAGGAGTATCTTTAACTTCAGAATAGACCCCTTGAACTGTTCCAAAATGACCATCAATCCCAGAATCAATGAATGGTCTTTTATAGTAGTAAGCATAATTATTTGCTTCAATTCGAGCTTCAATATTATCTAAACAGGAACAAATGATATCGGATTCTTTATAAAGACTCCTATCTATTGAGTTTAACTCTTTCTTTATAGCAATTATCTCTACTTCAGGATTTAAATCGTTGCAAACTTCTTTAACTAAGTCAACTTTGTATTCTCGTTCATTATTGACTTTAATATTAAATAAAATACAACGGTTTAAGTTGGAGGGTTCTATAATATCATAATCAATTAAATAAATTTTTCCGATACCAGTTAAAACTAAATTTTTTACTAACTCATTTCCCGTGGCTCCAGCTCCAATAACCATTACAGTTGCATTTGAAATTTTTTCTTGATCCCATCCTTTAATTCGCTTTTGGCGATCATATTTATCTGAATCAAACGATTCTACCCCAAGAAATTTGATATCTTCTATGTCTTTATCTGCCATTTCTATTAATAATTCCTTTTTATTTAATTAATCAAATACTGTTTTAATTAAGTTCTTGAAATAATTGCATAATTCACGGGAGCATACTTCTTTTTTGTATTTTTATCTAATGTAAAGAATTCATAGTCATCATTGACGGGATCTAAAACTAATGCAACTTGATATGATTCAGGAAAAAATACTTTTTGTGTATGTAAATCAGTAAATGAGAGAAAACAACCTAAATCAGGATGAGAGTGCCACCATCCCACAACTCTCAAATTCTTCATATTTTTATTTTTTTTTAACTTTTGAAACTCTTTATCGTATTTACCTGCCGTTCCTTCAATTTGGGAAGTAGATAATTTGTGGCTATAAAATGTACCTTCAATGAATAATTTCTCTTCAATAATTATATAATAACTTTTATTCCATTTACAGATTAATCCTATTAGATATCCAAAGATTTCATTTTCATTCTTTTCACATAACCCCCTTATTTCATTCAAAGTATCTTCGTAGATATACACAGGGAATACAAAGTTCTCATCTATTTTCATAAAGATCACATTTTTTATTATTCAAAATTAAGTTTCTCTGAAATTGAGACTCTTAACATTTCTTTTATAATCATTAAAAAATAATCTTTTGAATTTGCTTGCACTGCTGAAAAACTATATGTTTTAAGGCCAAACATCTCAGAAATTTGATCTTTATCTAATACAGCATCCTCTTCATCTTGAAAGTTTGCTAAAATATATAAATTTGATGTATTAACTTTATCTACTATGAGTGAGAACAATCTTTTAGTTCTCCCAAGATTGCTTGCACCTGAATTTGTGATTATACAGATAATATCTATCGAGTTTAAATACTCCTTATAGAGATCAGAATGATTAACCAAATTATCTAAGTTAATTGATCGGATGGTGCATTCCTTTATTCCTTTTACATTGGTAATTTTAATTGTTTTTTGTATACTTTCATTGAAATAATCATCTAATTCTATAATCATCTCACCTGGAAGAAGGTTCATTATAGTTGTCTTTCCAACGCCTTTCTCTCCAGTTAATAATATTTGAGGGGGAATATATATGTTTTCTTCAATAAAGTCATCAAAATTGTGAAAAACATTTACAAGTCCTGTCCAATTTTCTAAATAGGGTCGATATCTATCAATAAATTCGGATTTCATCAACTCTAAATTATTTCTTGCTATATCTTCCAAATCATCCTTATCGATTACGATAACAAAAATACAGTTATATTTAATAGAATAGGAATAAACTAATTTGAAGTTTTTAAAAATTAGGGATTCAATCTTACCTCCTTTAATTTCTCTCGCAAAATCACTAACAGCTGTAATATATCCGCTAACAATCTCATCATCTTTATCAACTTTACTAAAAAAATCTTTAGAATAGCAAAGGATACCTCCCGGACCTATGATAAAGATTTTTGAGATCATAATATAAATTTCTCGAATTACACCTTTATAATTAATTTAATAAATGATATTCCTATTAATTAAAGTGTTTGTGAAAAAAATTGAATCCAATGAAAGAATTATCGCGTTAATGTGGTGTAAGAGTTGAATGAGAAAGAAAAAGAGAAAAATTTTGAAGAACAACACCCAGAAATACTAAATGTTGAAGAAAAAGAAATTCCTGAACAAAAACCTCCAAATAATCGGATAATTTATCATAATCTGGGTAAAAAACGTAAAAAGAAAAGATAAATTATATTATGTAATTATATAAAAATAAAAAGCTAAAATTACTCTGAAAGTAATATGGGAAATAAATCCGAAGTACTTAATGGTGTGTATTTACCACCATCTCTTAATGCCTATCCACATTTCAAATCCAATCGTTTTTGAGGCATTATATTATTTTTTGTTATGCTTATTAATATAATTTATCTTCGAATAATAAACTTAAAAGTAAAATATTATTAATTCAGTTGGTTAAATATCAATTATAAATTGAGATCCTTCCGACATTCAAGTTAAATTTCGTGAGTTAATAAAAATATGTGATTTATTAAATGGGCAGAGGATTATTTTTTCATTCTCATCTTGTATTTACTAGACACTTTCAATTTATAAAATACTTAAAAGTAAAAAAAATATAAATTAAATTAACTGAATGATGGTTAGATCATCCTTTTAAATAACCTCAAACAAGATTAAGAAGTATATATATAATAATAAATGTTGACAGAAAAAAGCAAACCCGAATTGTTAGAAAAGGCAATTAAGGAAGAGAAAGCTTATAACTGGGCTGAATCAGCTAAGCTATATGAGCAGATTGCAAAATTTTATTTAGATGAAAATTTATTAGAGAAAGCAGCAAAATTTTATGATAAATTTGGGGATCTTTGCTTTCGAGCTTTTTCAGCATCAGAAACTAAAGATATTTTTTTAAAATGGAAAGAGCAAGCTATTAAAGCTTTTAATGATGCAGAGAATCTTTTTAAAGAAAGCTGCAATGAACTTTTAAGTTTGGAATCTAAGGCTAAGGCTTTATATACTATCGGTTATGCACCTTCTTCAATTGAAGAAGGAAAAGCCGCTTTAGAAAAATCAATTAGAATTTGCCTAGAACTGAACAATATATATTTAGATAAAAAAGATAATGAGAAATTCATAAAGTCTTCAATCTTATTATTAAAATCGATAATCTCTATATTAGTTTTATGTAAGGAACCATCTGAATTTAATTCTTATATACAAATGAGTCGGAAATTAATAGAAAAAGCCTGGACAACATTAAAAGATATAAATAATATTAATTTTAAAGTGGATTTAGTTTATGTGGAGAGCGTTATTATTACTTGGAACAGATATACGGAACTTACATATAAAGATAAAGAACAAGAAGAAATACGTAAAAAGCTTTTATTGAGATGTAAAGAAGTATTAAATATAGTTAAGGATTTTGATGATTTTTTCTTTCTTGGACAAGTATACATAGCGGTTGGCATGCATTATGGAATGTTTGGATCAATATTTACAGAAGAAAAGCATGAACGGTTAGAATTAATAGAAAAAACATTTGACCTATTAGAAAAAGCAATAATATTTTGCAGAACCTCAAAGAATAATATTGATTTAATCAATTCAATTTATCTTATTAATTATTTTGCTGGTGTTTTTGGAAGATTTGAGTATTACCAGAAAAGAATTTTGAAAGATGTACATGAACTTCAGAATTTAAGTGAAATTTATAGGGGATTATATACATTTCATGGTCTTTTGATCTCTCGCACATCCTTTATGTATTATCATAATTTTGCTGGTAGAAGCTTCTTAAAAGATGAAACAAGGAAATCATATGCGAAATTGGGAATTAAATATGGACTAGAGCAATTAAAAAACCTTACGTTTAACCCCTTTTTTGCTCTTACTTATCAATTACTAACCCATTTATACTCAACTTTAGTTATTGTTGCCGATGAAGATGATCCTCAAGAGGAATATATTCAAAAGATGTTTTATTATGCAGATCAGGCTGAAAAATCAGGTAGAGGATATAAAGGAGGAAATGTTAAATCAGCTAGTTTTGATTCAATATATAGAGCTAATAAAACTATGGCAGACATAGTTAAAAATAAGGAAGAAAAAATTCAGTATTTAAAAATCGCAATTGAGGCTCAAAAGAGTAATAGTAAATACGCAGTTGAATCGGATAATGTGTATTTCGCAGCTCAAATACGTTTAGGTCTGCTTTATGAGGAACTAGGAATACTAATTACTGAAGAAAAACCCTTGATGGAAGCAAGGAAACTTTTTCTTCGTGTAATTTATGAGACCACAGAAAAAGGTTATATGTATTATACAGCTGCTTGCTATCAATACATTGCTCGTTTAGAAGACCGTTTAGGAAACCATTTGACTTCTGCAGATTATTATCAAAAAGCACAGAGCGCTCATAAGCAGTCATTATCATCAATTGAATATAAACTGTTAAAAGAAAGTGTTATTGAAAAGATTAAATATACAAGAGCATGGAATTTAATTGAAAAGGCAAAAGCATATCATAAACGGGAAAATCATATAAAAGCTAAAGAAAATTATGAAGAAGCGACTGAGATCTTACAAACACTACCCAATTTTAATCATGAAGCAGCATATTACGGAGCATGGATAATTTTAGAAGAAGCTGAAGATCTAAGTAAAAAGGAAAGATATGATGATGCAATAGAAAGCTTTGAAAAAACAAGGGATCTCTTTGACAATGCAATCTTTACTATTAGATTTGTTAGGAAGAATGTTAGAGGGTCAAAAGAATTAAAAAAACTTGAGAAAGTCGCTAAAGTAAGGAAGAATTATTGCTCTGCTAGAATAAGTCTTGAACAAGCAAGAATTTTAGGAAAAAAAGGAGACTATATTGCAGCAGCTGAAAAATTTAGCAATGCGGCAACTCAATTTAGGGATATTTGTAAATTGTATAAAATTAAAAAAGAACGAGTAGAAATAGAAGCAATATATCATCTCTGTAGAGCTTGGGAAAATATGGAATTAGCTGAATACTATGAAGATCCAAAAAAATTCGCAGAAGCAGCAGCCTTATTTGCAAAAGCTAGCGATTACTTTATTGAAAGCAAACTAAAGTTCTTAGCTCAGGGTAACTCAAATTTTTGTTTAGCTCTAGAAGAAGGATGTAGATTTGATCAATCTCTTGACTTTGAAGTTAAAATACGATTGTATCCAAATGTTAAATCAATTCTCAGAAAAGCAGCAGATTTCTATGAAAAGGGGGGCTTTAAAAATGGAGCAGATTGGGCACTCGCAACATCAACTTACTTTGATGCAACTTGGAATTTAATTCAAGCGGATCATGAATTGGATGTAAATAAAAAACAAGAGTTTTTAAATTATGGTTCGAACTATTTAAAGTCATCAGCAGAATTATTTCAGAAAGCGGGATATAAAGATAAAGAAAAAGAAGTATTGGAAAGATTAAATAGAGTAATAAAAGAGGAAAAAATACTATTTTCTGCCTTAAACACAATTAATAAACCCTCTGTTTCAGGAAGTATAGCAGGTATTATCACACCTTCATGTCCTATAGAAACGAGCCAATCACCACGTATTGGTGAAATTCAACAATATTCTGAAGAAGTTAGTATCTTCTTAGAAAAGGATAGTAAAATCTCTTCTTCTCCACGAATTAGCAAAGTAAAGGCATTTATTAGTTATGCTACAAAAGACTCTAAATACTTTCAAGTTTCTGATATCGCTAAAAAGCTTATTAATTATCCCGAAATTACTGAAGTTTTATACTGGGAAGAGAGCCTTAAGGATGACATTTATGGATATATGAATAAAAACTTAGGTCTATGTGACATATTTCTCCTATTTTGTTCAACCAATGCTCTAGAGTCGGATGCAGTTGAAATGGAATGGCAAGCTGCCCTTAAGATTAAAAAAAAAATAATCCCAATATTTATCAATGAATCGGATATTCCTCCGTTACTTTCTACCAAATTAGGAGTTCAATTTGTTAAAGATGACCTAGGTAAGACAATAGAGCAAATCTATCAATTAATTTTAAAAAAGTTAAACCTTTAAATTAGTTAACTAATTTCTGTATGGTTTATTTAAATGAGTAAAGGATTTAGACTTTTAAGAGTTGAATATCTCTTAATAATTGACCTAAAAGTAAAAAATTATTAATAGAGTTCGTTAAATATCAATTATAAATTAAAATAAAATTAGCATAAGATGAAACCAGAAGGAGAAGAAACTTTAATAGAAAAGGCATTGCAGGAAGAAAATGCTTATCATTGGAAGGAAGCAGCAAAAGTATACGAATTAATAGCAGAATCTTATTTAAACAAGGGTGAAGAGAAAAAAGTAGCAGAAATGTATTTCAAATCTAGTATGTTATATCTTGAGGCATGCTATGCTGCCTTAAGTTCGGAGGAATTAGAAGAAAATGGTAATCATGTAATTAGAACTTTAAAAAAATCTGCTAGTCTTTATAATGAAAAAGAAAATGTATCTGAGATATTGGAGTGTAAAGGATTAGTATTACTAACACAAGCAGTATTTCAAACAGAATCAAAATTGGAAACACGGAAATTAGCACGTAATTCTTTTGAAATACTAATTAAGTCATATGAACTTCGTAATAAAGAGAAAAATAAAGAAAATGTTGCTAGAATATCATATTATTGCTCATTAATTGGGGTTTACTTAGTATATTGTAGTAACGATCCAATAGAATTTAATTTAATTATGCAAAAAGGACGCGATTTTGCGTATGAAACTTGGAAAATCTCTAAAGAAATCAAAAGTATTAAATACCTCACTGATTCTCTAGACATGGAATTCCAATTCTGGTCCCTTCTAACTATGGCAAAAGACTTCAAAAAAGATGTACATTGGAAAAATTATTTAAGTAATTTTATTTTAAGGTGTAATGAATGCTTAAGTATTATAGAAGGTTGCAATAATGCTCGTATTCTTGAATCGATCTATTCGACAACTGGTTCAGCTTATTTTAATTTTGGATTTCATTATATTGAAGAAGAATTAGAACAGAGAAAGTATATCGATAAAGGCATAAATTTCATTGAAAAAGGTATAGATTATGCCAGAAAAACAGGAAATAATTATTTACTAGTTAACCTCTTATTTATAATTAATTTCTATACTTTTGTGTCAGGTAGGATTAAGTATCTACAAAAAAGAATTAGTAGCGATATTGAAGAAACTATAAAGATTGGAATGATATTTAAATCTGCAAATTTACCTGCCTACGTTCGGTCTAATTATTTACCTGCATTCTATTATTCAAATATTGCCCAAATGAGCTTATTTACACCAAACCAGAGAATCACTTATGCTAAAAAAGGTATTGAGTATGCTCTTAAAGCTTTAGGAACAACGGTTAATGAATTTATGGATAATTGGACATATCAAGCATTAGTTTGGTCATATTCTCAATTGATTAATTTAACAACAAGCGAAGAAGAACGTAAAAAGTTTATACAAAAAATGCTTAAAAGTGCGAATAAAGCGAACGAGAATGCCCAAATATTTAAAGGCGGGATAGCTTGTGCTGCAGGTTATGCTTCTTTATACAAGGCTTATAAAACATTAGCAGATATTGCTGAAACTAAGGAACAAAAAATCAAAATGCTAAATGTTGCCGTGGAAGCAGATAAAGAATATATAGAGCACGCTATGGAATCCCGAACTGGTAAAATAACAGCTAAATTGCGATTAGGTCTTTTATACGAAGAAATGGGTATCCTAACATCGAATAATGATATTCTTATTGAAGCTAAAGAGTTATTTAATAACCTGATTAAGGAGTGTATTGAAAAAAAATATCACTCTTACGCTGCGGCTGCATGTGAGTATGTTGCTCGGATCGAAGATAGACTAGGAAACTTCAGTACTGCAACAGACTATTATGAAAAAGCTATGAGCGCTCATTCAAATTCATTAAAAAAAGTTGATTATAAACTACTTAAAAAAAGAATTAATGAAAAAATAAAGTATGCTGAAGCTTGGAGTCTAATAGAAAATGCAAAAGCATATCATAAAATGGAAAATCATCTAAAAGCTAAAGAGAGTTATGAAAAAGCAATTGAAATTCTGAAAGATCTTCCAGATTTCAATTTTGAATCTATATATTATTCTGCTTGGGCGATGCAAGAAGAAGCTGAACAACTAAGTAAACTTGAAATGCATAAAGAAGCCATAGAAAAATATGAGACAACAAAGAGACTTTTTAACAATTCTATAAAAACCATGGAGGAGTTATCCAAGCAACTAAAAGATAAATTCATAATAGAAAGAATTGAAAAACTTGAAAAAGTAGCTCAATTACGAATAAAATATTGCTCTGCCAGAGCAACCGTAGAAAAAGCGAGAATTCTGGGAAAACAAGGAGAATATTGTGCAGCTGCAGAGCTATTTGCTTCTGCGGCGTCGGAATTTAGGGATGTTTGTAATATATTTAAAAATGAAAGTGAACGAGGAGAGCTTGAAGCTGTTTATTATCTTTGTAGAGCGTGGGAAAGTATGGAACTTGCTGAAAAATATGCAGATCCAGAACGATTTGCCGAGGCAGCAAATCTTTTTGTTAAAGCGAGTATGCTATTTAGTGATAGTAAATTAAAGCTACTAGCATCTGGTAACTCTTCTTTCTGTCAAGCCTTAGAATTAGGATGTGAATTTGATGAAGCTCATGAATATAACATAAAAGCAGAATTGTATCCAAAAATTAGAGCGATATTAAGAAAAGCTGCTTCTTCTTACGAGAAAGGCGGTTTCGAAAAAGGGAGTGATTGGGTTTTAGCTACATCAATCTACTTTGATGCAGCATGGTCACTAATTCAAGCGGATGCAGAATTAGATTTTGAAGAAAAGAAAAAACTCTTAGGAATAGGATCAGATTATTTAAAATCTGCAGCAGATCTTTTCAGTAAAGCTGGCTATAAAGATAAAGAAAGGGAAGCCTTAAAACACTTAAATATGGTCGAAAAAGAAGAGGGGATTATTTTATCAGCTTTAAATTCAATTAAAAAACCCAGTATAACAGGTAGTACTGCTGGAATTATCGCTCCTGCCTGTTCATTAGAATCAAGTCAATCCCCTAGATTAGGTGAAGTCGCTCAATTTACTCAAGAAGAAAAAAGAGAAAGAATAACTAAAGAAAAATATAAAATAGTCTATAGAGATTTGTTTAAAGAAATTCCAAGAGCTCAAAAAAGAGAATTTAGAGTGGGCATTGCTCAAATTGGTGTATCTGAGTCAGGTAATATTATGGGAGAGTTTTATAATATGACATCATCGGGACTGTTAAGGCTTAAAAGCGATAAAGTCGAAATCGTAAGGAGTAAAGTTAAAAATTTAATTGAAAATGCCCATAAAGAGAAAATTAATGTCTTAGTTTTTCCAGAAATGTCAATTGATCTTAACTATAGTGAATTTCTACAAGATATTTCTGATCTTGCCAAATTATACGAAATGTACATAATTCCAGGCTCATTTCACAATCATGAGACAAAAAGAAATATTGCTATGGTATTTGGCCCAGATGGCATTCTTTGGGAACAAGAAAAACATATACCTGCTATAATACAGCTTGGAGTGCAAAAGTTTAAGGAAAATATAGCAATTGAAGATATACCCCGAAAAACAATTGTTTGCAATACTGAATTTGGTCGTATCGCAATTGTAATATGTCGAGATTTTCTTGATATGGATTTAAGAGTAGAATTGAAGAATTTTGAGCCTCCAGTAGATATTATTTTAAATCCAGCATTTACTCCAGTCACAGCAGATTTTAAGGCAATACACTTCGATGCTCGAAGATCGATATATGCCTATTGCTTTTTTGCTAATATTGCTGAATTTGGAGAATCTCTTATCTATACTCCAGAAAAAGACCGTACTGAAAGAATTATACAGGCAAAAGAAGAAGGATTAATATATAAAGATATTGATCTTTTCAAATTGCGTTCAGAACGTAAAAAGTGGCAAAAAGAGCAAATAAAAGATTTACAATTTATCCAGAGTACAAGATAAATTTTTATCTGAAATCTTAAATTCTTTTAAAAATATTTAAAATTAACTTATTAAACCCATTTTTTAAGTGAATTATTTACATGAGCAAGGGTTTCAGATTACTTAGAATTGAATATCTCTTTTCCGTTTTAATACCATGCTTATTGTGTATTTATTTAAATAATTATGATGTTGTGTCTCATATCTGGATTTTAACTGGTTTTGGATTTTATGCTATTACAGGCAACACCCTTAATGATGTTATTGATATGAAAGATCCCAACGAAAAAGAGACTCTTGAACGTGTAGCTGGTTATCAACGAAAAGAGATTTTTGTTATTTCAATTGCGAGTTTTATTTTAGGCTCAACATGTTTTTTGAATAGTATTATTACCAATCCATTATTAGCAGTCTATTTAGCTTTAATAGTTGCTTTGGTTATTTTTTACTGTCTATTTAAATCACTTGTTATTATAAACCATATTATTTTAGGAATTTCTCATATTATATTACCGTATTCTATGATAAAAGTAAACGCGGGAGATATTACAATGAACTTTTTTCCTGCAATGGGACTTAACGAATGGTTGATTGTTGCTTCTATTACATGTGTTGCATTTACCGGACAAATGGTACATGAAATGATAGATGGAGATTCATTAGCTAAATTAAAACCAAGAACATCACAAATTGTTATTTGGATTGCCTCTATTATTTCATTACTAGTAATAAGTATTTCCTTTATAATTACTCAATACTTAATCTTTCTTCCAATTGTATTTTTCCCATTTGGAATATTATATATTTTTAGAAAACCAAGAAACGATTTACTGGGTAGATCTTCTTTAAAGGACACAGGAATAATACTGGGAAACTTAATGTTTGCCTTTGTAATAATTATGATAATAGCTTCTTAAGAGCGTCTCATTATAAGGGGTTTAATTTTGGAGGCGCAATAAATACTTCTCTAATTCCAGTTCGTTCTAAATTCCTAGCATTCTCAGGGCAATGATGAACACAGAGACCACAGCCGATACATTTATCAAGACTTGTCACAGAAAGATCATCAATTAATTCTATCGCGTCTACAGCACATTTTTCAACACAAGTTCCACACCCAATGCACTTATCTTGTTCTAAATTTGCCATATAATACGTTAATGTATGAAAAGGGAAAATACCTCGCTGATAAAGTTGGAAGAACTGGCAACAACAGCTACAGCAATTACAAAAAGCTTGTTCTTCTTGTTCGGGATTTTTCAAGTGAATTGCTTTATGCACAAGGCCAGCGTTTTCAGATTCTTTTAAAATTTTTATAGTCTCTTCTTTTGATATAGCTTTTCCAAAATTATGATCTATAAGAGACTGAGCATATTTTCCAAATTGAAAACAATTCAGAAGAGGTGTTTCAAGTTTGCATGGATCATTAAGGTTATCTTTCCAATTTCTACAATAACAATAATTAACACTAATGATGTCGTTTCTTTCTATAATTCCCTTTACTTCTTCATAAGGCATTACTATCTCTTGAGGCACATCGATTTCTATTTCAACAGGAACAACTCTATCCATTGGATTGGCACTTCTAAATTGATTTATCACCATATCATAATTACTTTGAGTCAGGTGGCTCAATTCATCAAATAAAGTGTCCATCAACCTAGCTAATGTCTTCTGTTTCTCCCCTTTTTCTCCTTTCATGAAGGGAAATTCAAGAAGACCAGGTAGAATTGAGACTAAATAATAAATCATGATGCCTGTACTGCTTGGAATCCCCATTATTATTCCATTATCTATTAATTCATTTAGCATCTTATTTATCGCATTGTCATCTAAATAAGATTTAGCCTTGATTTGGTCAAAAGTTAATGAACGTTTTCTAAAGATTTGAAGAAAATTAGCTTGTTCTTCAGTTATTAGAGTTTGGATTATTTTAATTATATTATCACTTATTGGAATAGGTATACCGCCAGCATTTACAAAATTCCTTGCAACTTTTCCCCATAACTTTTCTGAAATTTTTAACCATCTTCTTTTATGGATTTCTTTACCATAAATTAAGAAAAAAAAATTATTAACTGTATTTATCAATTGGAAATTTGACTCCTTTTTGGTATTAGGAGCCTCTAATTGATAAAGTTTATAATAATAGCTTCTTAAGAACAATAAACTAACTCATTTTAAATGTTATATAAGGATGAATGAAGAGAAAGAATTCCAATATTTTAGAAAAAGTTTGTGTGATCTATGTGGTTCATGCTTACATTTATGTCCTGTATTACAATTGCCTATAGAAGAAGCAAAGAAAGAGATAAAAAATCTGATGGATTGGAAACCTTCCAAATATGCTCTTTCTAAATGTAATACTTGTTTTTCATGTAATTTATACTGCCCACAGAATGCAAATCCTTATCAATTAATTCTTGAAAGGTGGAATGATATATATAAAACCAGAGGAGCTCCGCCATTATATCGATTTATATGTCCTACCGAAGAATGTAATATCTGGCAGCTTTTAAACGTATTTCTTTCGTCAAAAGAAAAGATGTGGATAAATAATTGGATGCATGTTTCTACTGAATTTAACAAGCCTATATTGCTAATTGGAAGTTATACTCATTTATTTCCATTTATAATAGGAGGAAGTCAATTACTTAATTATTTTCAACCAATGAATTTAATAGATCAATGGGAAGCAGGTGCATATCTTTATCAAGGAGGTTATTTAGAAATCGTAAAAAAAATTGCTAAAGAAACACAAAAGGATTTTGATAGTTTAAATGTAAAAAATATAGCAATTCTTACAGATTCAGTTGAGTATTTAATTAATCAAATTCATCCTAATGAAATGGGTATAGTACATTCTCAAAATTTCATTAATCTTAATCGATGGATCTTAAACAAAATTAATCATAAGGAAATTAAAATAAATAAAGCTCTGAATCTAAGCGTAACAGTGCATGATAATTGTTATTCAAAAGCACTTAATAGAGTTTATTGGGAAACACCACGAGATATCTTGTTAAAATGTGGTTGTCGAATTAAAGAAATGAAGCATATTAAGGAGAATTCTTTATGTTGTGGATTTGGAGCCGGAGCATCTTGGGTAAAAAATATATCTATCCCCTTTGATATCATATCAGAAGGAATTAAAAAGTTTAAGGAAGCTGAAGAGACAAGAGCCAAAGCTTTAGTATCATACTGTAGTGGTTGTATTTATTTACTTTGGGCGACTAAAGAATTAATTCGAAGCAAAATGGAGATTTATCATATAATTGAAGTTGTTAGGATGGCAATGGGAGAGAAATTAAATTACCCAGAAGATCATATTAATAGAGCTTGGGATGTCATTGCTATTATTACCTATTCACTTTTTCTGTCACTTTTCCAAAAAAAGTTCTATATTAAACAAATTAAGTTTGATAAAGATTATTCTACATTCAAACCTAAAAAATTCCGATTATTAAAATTAATAAGACGGATCTTTGACCTTCCTTTAAGTAGATTTATTTATTCTAAATTATTTCAATTAATGATGCCTTTAATGAAAACAAAATAAAATGGAGTTATAAAAATGTATTTTCATATTTCGATTCATTATCCAAAACTAGAAAAAGAAAATTTACTTATTGAATCTATGCATCGATTTGGTAAGGCAATGGAAGGTAAAAAAGGATTAATTATGGCTAATACAACTAAAGATGAGGAAAGGAATCTACTAATCGGTATTGCGATTTGGAATTCAAAGCAAGATTGGCTAGCGGCAAGATCTGCTATGATTGATGCTGTAAAGGATGACCCATTTGATGAATGGGAAGAAAAACCCCCTGAGGTCTTTCATTCTTTTCCAATTTAATCCAAACTTATATATGATTTAGACTTCTTTTTAAATATTTTTTATTAAAATTCAGGAAGGGGTTACTTTTTATATACCAGTTTGAAATATTATTTAATTACCAAAACTACAAAAATCAAGAAATTCTGATTGTCATAAATTAGTAATAGATAAAATTTCAGAATTTTTTGCTTAATCGCATATTTCTTGAGTAATCTTAATTAGAAATAGTATGAATGGAGGGATATAGTATTTCTGATCTAAGTGCTGAAAACCAAATTGAATATATTCAACAAAAAGACGAATTTGATTACTTGAGATGTTTAATAAATTCTATTGATAGAGGTAAATGCGTAGGGATTCTTCTTCACGGGCCACCTGGCACTGGAAAAACATTATTAGCGATTTCCCTAGCAAAATCTTATCATGCTTCTTATTATATCATAGATGGATCTCCAGATCTCGATAGAAGAGATATTGAGGGAAATTGGGAACTTTTAAAAGGCGATACTAAATTTAACTATGGTCCATTAACCTTAGCTATTAATGATGCTAATGAAAGTGGAATTTCTTTTATTATAATCAACGAAATCAATGCAATTCGAGAAAATGAACAAATTTCATTGAATTCACTACTTTCAGAAAATCATATTAATTTGATTTCAAAAGGTTTTGAAAAGCATCAATTAAATTCTGAAAGTAAGTTAATCATTATAGGTACAATGAATAAAGGTGTTGCTGGTATAAATAAATTACAGGAAGCATTTGAAGATCGGTTTATAATCTGCCCTGAAATAAATTATCCTTTAAAAAATAAGGAGATAGAAATAGTTGCTAAAATTTCAGGTTGTAAGGAAAAAATTGCTGAGATTGTGGTTGATACCGCGCGTCAAATAAGAAAACAAGCAATTCAAGATTTTTCTATAACAAAAATCTTCTCTACTCGGCTGGTTGTCAATTTCTGTATGCTCATTTCAAAAATGCCTTCAGTCTTTTTAAAAAATAACATTGAGAATGTCATAATAAATAAATTGGGTATAACACCTGAAGAAAAGAAAAGCATTGCGATGATTATTGATGGAAAGATGCTCGAAACTAAAATAAGAGAAGAATTAGAAGAGAAGAAACCAGTTGAGTTAATTAAGGAGTCAATATTTGAAATCAAAGATGAAAGTGTAAATAAGATTATCTCAATAACCAAAGTGTGTTTCGAAGATTATATTGACAAGTATGGAATGAGAAATGCTTTTAGGTATAATGGACATGTTATGTGGAAAGTAATTCATTGGATGTGGATGCATAATAGGAAGAGTTTTCAGCAATATATTCAATTAACAGAAGTTTTAAATTTACCGTATCAATATAAGGAAGAAACAGGAAAGACGCATCTATACAATGGAGCTATTACTTTAAGCTATATAAGATGGATTTATCAAACGAATCTGGAAATTTTAACTAAGATTATAAGGGAAATATTCCCTGTTGTGTGAAAATGATATGGAGCTGGACAATATATTTGGACTTTTTGAACGAGAATTTTCTTCTGATATATTAGCTTTAACTAATATCGGTAAAAGAATTAGTGGAAATAAAGAAATTATGATTCACTTTATTGGAAATATCCCCTCAGTATATACCGATTGTAAGTTTATATACTTACCTGATAAATATAAGAAAGACATTAAATCAGCTCAAGGTCTTGTTGCTCATGAAAGTGGACATATTGGATATGGTTCATTCGAGCTTGGTTTTATTAAATTAGTTGATACTTTATCAAGAAAATATAAAGTTCCTCCTCTTTTCGCTAAGAATTTGATTAATGTTATTGAAGATGTAAGAATAAATGCTATTAATGAGAAAAAATTTCCAGGTTTTTACAGAAATTTGAGAATATTAACCTATAAAATGTTGCCAGAAATAAAGTCAAAGATTTTTTCAAATAGTGATATTTTAACTTATCTTAATCTTTATATGGAAGACTTTGATGGCTTCCAAAAAAGACCAAAATTAAATCATTTTGATTTAAACAAATCTGATTGGAAAGGGATTGCAAAAGTAAAAAAGTTCCTTTATAGATCCTTAAGTCCAAGCGCATCAATATTATCTTGTGATGTGTTATGCAAAATTTTAAAAAAGTATTTGCCTAAAGAACCTTCAAATCCACTTCCCAATAAAGGTTCTCCCCGTGGTCAAAATAATAATACCATCAACCAAATGGAAATGAACTCAAGAAATAAACGCAATGATCAGAAAACTGAACTTGATAAAACAAGTGAAGAATTAATTGAAAAACTTAAAAACACAGAATTAGATCCAGATGATTTAGACAAGTTAATGGATAGCGAAGAGGATGATGATGAAGGGAATCCTGATATCAACAAAAGAGATAAAGAGAAAAGAAATGAAGGCAGAAAGAGGCCTTCTAAAGAAGGATTTAATGAAGATGAAGATGTCAAAGAAAGCGCAAATACTGAAGATACTCTTGATCCACAAAAAAATGATTTGAATAATTCCAAAAACGAAGATGGTTTGGATGATGAACAAAATAAAAGAGGCTCAAAATCAAATAATTCTATCACTGAGAATGAAAAAGTTATTCCTTTAGAAGATTTCAAAAATGAGTTAAGGAAAATTCAATCATGTATGGATGAGAAATTAGATGATAAAAAAAGTGAATTGATAAGACAGATTGGAGAACTTATTGAGAGAGCTGATGATGCAATGCAAGAACGCCTCTTAACTCTGGAAAAGCAAGAATATCAACCTACTCCCAGCAGGAGCAAAGGAAAAAGATATGTAGATGATGTAAAGATTGAATCCCAGTCTATGATGCCCGATTCTATGACGTACGCTCAAATAAAATCAAAATATATGAATATCATTAAAAGATTGAAGTTTATATTTGCCGACTTAAAAAATAAGTCCGGAAGTGATACATTTCAGAAGAAAGGGAGATTAAATAATAAGCTAATAAAAGCAGTAACCAGTGATTATCAGTTTAAAAAATGCTTTACTAGAAAGATAATAAACAAAGAATTACGGTTGATTTTAATTGTTGATATTAGTGGAAGTATGAGAGGTATAAAAATTCGAGCGGCGAAAATTGCAATGATAATGCTTTATGAAGCATTAGAAGATATTGCGAATATTAGAATTGTTTTATTTACAGGTGCTTTTAATTCATTAAATATCTTAGTTAAAGATTTCAATGAAAAACTTGATCCCAGAAAGTTTGATAAGTTTGGTTGCCATAGTCGTTATTGTCAAAATATTGATGGAGTCTCAATAAAACATGAAGCTGATAAATTGGAAAAAGAAGATATAATAATTGTAATTTCAGATGGACAACCCTCTGCGGATGGTGGTTATAGTTTATATGATGCTATACCAGATATTCATGATGTTAGGAAAAAATTTCGGGTTTTCGCTTTTTCTATAGACTCTCAGGGTGAATATCTTACTAAAATGTATGGAAAAGATTGGATCCTTACAAGCTCTAGAAATGAATTAGAACTTGGACAGAAAATGGTTAAATTTTGCCAAATTGTAGTGAAGGAGTTTTATAGATAAAGGTAAAATATTTTATTTCTTAAACCTAAAATAATTTTGATGGAGAGAATTAATCCTAGTTTTTTAAAAAAAGGTTTATTTCAAGAAAAGAAAAATAATGTAGTACAGTGTTTAACATGCGAAAGGGAATGTATAATTAGTCTGGGTGAATCTGGTTATTGCCAGACACGTGTTAATCTTGATGGTGAGGTCTTTTCAATTGTCTATGGTTTAATTCCTTCATTATCGTTTAATCCAATTGAAAAGAAACCATTATATCATTTTTATCCTGGAAGTGTTGCTCTAACAATTGGTACTTACGGATGTAATTTTAACTGCTTCTGGTGTCAGAATCATCATATAAGTCACCCAAAAAAGAATATTTCGGAAATCGCAAGAGATTTTGATGATTTCCTCTCTCCAGAAAAATTAATTGAAATTGCTATAAGGAATCGATGTCAAGGAACTTCTATATCTTTTAATGAACCTACCCTA
>JBHLJZ010000067.1:0-12979 GCA_048887165.1 Candidatus Hodarchaeota archaeon
AGAAATAAAAGATAAAAGTTAGTAACAAGAAAACCAGTGCCCAATACAGAAAGGAAATTAGTCTATGTCTTTTAAATGGTCTAAATAAAAATCCAATAAATATTGTGAAAATGAGGGAAGAAATCGATGAATTTAATGGTAAATTAGGCTGGATAAAATACTCTAAAATAAAAAAGGAATCTATAGATAAAATTGTTCCAAAACATACTAAACTAAAAGAAATGATTTTCTTTCTAATCTCCTTCTTAATTGAGTTAACAGAATAATCTATAATAGAAAATAAAAGCACTAATCCAGAAGTAAGTAAAATAAGATGGAAATTATTTAATAAATCATAACTTAGAAAATAGAGTGGCCAAGTAATGATATCAAGATAAAATGTCATAACCAAAGCATTTCTAATCTTCATTTTCTTTAATTCTACAATTTTCCAGAATTCTAGTATTTTAAAAAGATATAAGAATTCGAATAAAAGAAGTAAAACAATTACTGGCATAATCCTGATTGAAAAAAGCGAGATCCAGCTTATAAAATAAAGTATTGAGAATCCAAGAATAAAAATAAAAGAAAGAATTATAAGATAATTCGAAATTTTACCCAGAAATTTTAACAAACTTTTATCAATTACCGTTAGTATATGAATGGTAATACTTAGGACTAGCATCAAAAGTGGTAGCTCTAAATTCAATTGTATAAGAAATTGTGAGAATATATTCAATAAACTTATATAAAAAGCAATTCCGATTACTCTTTGCCTATAATCTCTCCACTTAATTAGAACATCTTTTTTCTCCGCATTAAATTTTGTTCGCATTTTGTAGTATGAATAATTTGTATAAAATTGAAGTAAAACAAAAAGGATAATTGCACCACTTTGGAAAATTAAATTTCCTAATGAAAATTGTAATAATATTAGGAATAGCGACCATGTGAAATTAAAATAACTGATGGTATGAACAAAAAACATATATTTCTTATCAATTTTCTTTATTGTACCAATTTCTAATAAACTAATGAAACATAAGATTATTTGTGAGCCTAAGAAGCTTTCATATAATCCAAAGTAAAGGTTAAATAATCCATAAAACAATAAAGTAACTTCTATATATGCTATAAATATCAAAATAGAAACAATTTTGTTGAAAACATTAATATTTATTCTCTCTGAGTACTTATTTTTGATCGAATAGATAGGGTAAAAAATTAATATCGTTTCAATGATTGCCATCAACAAAAGACTGAAAATGTTAAGGAAGTTAAAAACTAGAAGTATATTCAATAAATAAATTACAATCGAAATTTGGAGTACAACAAATATTAGTAGGTGTATTGGAACAATTAACCTTTTATTTACTCTTTTTACTATATAAACATCACATAATGTCAGAATAAACAGAATGCCACAAGATATTAAGATACTCTCAATAAAATCAAGGCTAATTGATTCTGCTATTAATCCATATGTTACATAAAATATTTCAAAATAGAGCGTAATTCCTATAATAGAATTGATTTTGTTTACTTTAGATTCTAAATTTTTAATATCAATTACTACACCAGAAGATTTAATATATCTTAAACTGAACAATACAAGGATCGACCAAATTATAAGAAATTCAAAAATTCGAACTAGAATTGAAAACCTGCTAAGTAATGCAATTAATAAAGAAAAATACGTTGAATTTAAGATAAAACATATTAAGTTTAAAATCTTAATTTGATTTTTATCACTGAAAAAACCCCTTAATTCTTCATCTTCAGATTTATCAGTCTTTTCGGTTGCGGGATTAAATGCATTTATTAAAATTTGAAAAATACCTGTATACATAAAGAAACCTAATAAGATTAAAATAATAAAAGGTTGAAATAATGGGAAAATGAAAAAAACTTGTAAACATAAGAAAGCAATAGGGATAGGGTAGAAATACCACATAATAAATCTGTATTCTTTTACAATTGAATAGATGAAGGCAATATTTATAGCTGTTAAAAGCGTTAAAGCAATGAAGATAAAATTAGGAAAAACATTAAAAATCAAAAAGAATAATGAAAAGGAAGTTCCAATGGATAAAAATGCTATAGGAATAATTTTTTTAATAGGAGTTATCATTTTAAAACGATTAAAAACATAAAAACTTCCTCCAAAAACAGTTATCGCAAGGAAAGTAGCAATTACTAGATTTTCTGGGATCAATATAAATGTGAAAAATGTAAGGAGTGAAAAATTTAAGGTAAGAATAATAGAAATTAAGAAATTTATGATTTTTTTGTTTAATTTGAAAATTCTAGAAGAAAATAGACTTAAACCAATTATTATCAACGCTAAATTGATTGAAATAGGTATATTTAAAATTATTCTATAGATTAAATTAAAAATTATCAAATAAATACCTGAAATTGAAACGAAATAAGAGCAAATCAAAATTACACCCTTTTGAGCTTTCAAATTTGGAAAAAATGAAATTATAATGAAATGAAATCCCGCAGCAAAGAGAACTAATGAGAAATTAAATTCAAAAGGGATTTGAATATCCGCTAATAGAATAAAAAGGAAAGAAACATTGATAAAGCTGGAAATTATCCACAATAATGTCAATATTTTCCAGAATTTCATTTTATATAAAATTGGCATCAATAGTAATATCGCAAAAACACTGAATAGAATATTAGTTAATAGAAGATTTTCTACAAATAAATTCTGGCTAAACCAATATATTAGGAATAAACTTAATCCCCATACAAAAAATAACACTAAAGCAAAATTCTTCTTAATCCAAGTGTACCAAAATGGTAATGACAGTAAGATGGATATTACAAGAGTTATAAGAAACGATCCATTTATCTCTAATATCCCAAATAACGATAAAGCGTTAGTATAAATATCTAAACCAGATAAACTTTCATATATTATCAGAAAATTTACTATAGGAAAGAAAATCCATATTCTCCATCCTGTCTGCCAAATTGCCCAAGATATCTTCCATTGGTATATTCCAATTGAAAGATAATAAAGAAAAATACCTATATTCAATGAAATAATAAAAATGACTGGTTCCCAAACAGATAAGGAAAAAGCTGCAATTATTAGAAAATATACAAATATTGGAAAGGAAATTGTATTCAAAGTTAAAACTATGTAAAAGGCTCTCTTCCTAAAAACAGGGGGAGATTTATTATATAATGAGACAAAAGCTAACCCTGTTATTGTTAATGTCAAAGTAAAACTGAGAATTGGATTAAATTCAATAAATAATGAATTATTAAAAAATACAGCATAAGATAGATAACTAATGAGATCGAAAATGAATAAGAGAATGCTAGGTCTTATAAACCATTTATATTTTTCATCACCTTTATTGTAAAAAAAGTTACCTACCAAAGCAAGAAAAATCAATAATGAAATAGTGAAGTTATAGAAAACTGGAAATGCAGGATAGAATATTAAGATTGATAGGAACGATTGAATAGAAACAAGTGCATAAAGTGAAAACTTTTCAACATTATTATTTCTCTTTAGATTCATAAGTATAGATGAAAACAAGATTGAAATCATTATTCCTATAATTAAAGAAACGTGAAGCCAAAAAGGGATAACCATAAAAAGATTATTTATCAATATGATTGAATTAATATAAATTATATAGCCTAGTAAGCAATAACAAATTGATCGAATAATAATATTCCTATTTCGGCGGTATAGAAATAAAATATAGATAATTAACAATAAAAATATAAAAAATCCTGAAATCAAATAGAAAAAAGCTCCTAGAAGTATAATTATGAAAAGAAAGAAGGGGTAAACCCTGAATTCATTTATAATTCCACTAATTTCATTGAATCTTATAATATATGAATTTGTCAGTAAAAAAATTATAGAGGCTACTAGTAATATTAATAAGATTTGATTATCATAAAATAAAGGTTGATTTAGCATAAAATTCCAATAAAATTCGATGAAAGGTAGGATGATTGATACAAAAAATATTAAACCAGAGAATTTAATAAACTTTTCTTGAGAAATTTCCAAAACTATGAACCTTTGCTTAGAAAAATATAATGTAATAGGGCTCAAACTCGCAAAGATTAAAGTAATTAATAAGATGTGATTTAGAATCGAAATTTCAAAAGGATATACTACAAATATAAAAATTATTATCGTTTTAATGCCTAACCATAATAATAACTCTAAATTTTCAATCAATTTTTCAAATTCTAATCTTATAGCTGAATTAAAGACGATTAATAAAGCTAAAAATATAAGCAAAAATAATCCTATATTACAAATTACGATAATTATATTGAAATCCGATGGGAAAAGTAAAGGAAGGAAATTGATTGGCTGGATTAATGTAAATAATATAGTCGAAATTGATATAATGATGCCTATGATACTTAAATTCTTATTAAATTCATAAATTTTATAGATTTTATAAAAATCATATTTACTTTTTCTATATTCAAATACTCTTTGTTTTAAATCTTCAATTTGATATAAATTAAAAAGGTTTAGTATAAAAAATGTTAAAGAAGCGCTTCCAATTATAAAAATTTTAAACCAGAAGTTAGTTGAACTTAGAATATACAAACTTAATTTCCAATAAACTAATATACAAACAGTAAACCAATTTATAATTTGAAAAAATTTGAGTTTTATAAGAAAAAGCTCTCGCATCTTTAAATAATCCGAAATAAAACCTAAAAATTTAAGAAAGCCAAGCACAAACAATGATGTGATAATAATAAGTACTAGAAGATCTACAGAAAATCCTAATTTAGTGAATTCCATAGCAAATATTGATGGAATTAATATAATACAACCCCAAATAAAAAATGTGTTTACAATTAGAATTTTCCTTATAAATTTTGGATTGAAATACTCTTTCGTATAAGAGAAAAATAAAGGAATAAAAAGAAATCCAGAAGCTGCCATTGAAGGTAAAAGTAACGCATAAAAACTACCAAACAAAAATTTAAACGGATAGTAAAATAGGACAGTTCCTGCTACTATAAATTCGATAATAGTTTGAATTTTTAAAATTCTTTTAAGGTTCTTAATTTTAATAATGAAATTTTTTACTAACAAATATAAGAATCCTAAAATTCCATATAAGATGAATATTGTACCATTTATAACCGAAAAGATTTCAATTATAATTCCAAATTTAATTAACTCCAAGCTTATTATCGTTGGAATTAATAGTAATGAAAATGAAAAAATCAAACTGTTGATTATCAATAAATTCTTGAATAATCTTGGTGATTTTATTCTATTTTTGATGTAAAGTATCGGAAGGTAGAAAAAAAGACTTGAAAATAATATAGGAATTACGATTGCATAATAAGTATTAATTGTATAAGTATAGAGAAAGTAAAATATTAGAAATGCGGTAGATATTAGAGATATCTCATTTAATAGATTAACCAATGATTTAGAGATTAATCTGTCTATAAGAAATACGTTACTAAAAAGTGTGAAGAGAACTAAAGAAAGGTAAGCGGAAATGACAAGATTGTTGATAAACGGGAATCTACTAAACAAGTTAAAAAATAAAAAGAATAGTAGTCCAAAAAACTCTAAAAAGATAAAATAAGAATTAACTAGTGTAAAAGTTGTTAGTGTATTTTCTCCTACCTTTCCTATTTTCAATCCAAATTTCAAAATAATATAAGAAAATATTGAAAGAAATAATAAATCTAATATAACAAATATTCCATTTGAATAGAAATTTGTAATTATGGAGAAAAATATTGAAAATATTAAGAACCAGAATGAATAATAGCTATATACTTTACTTTCCCTTGATGAGAAAACTCGAATAACAAAATTAATAAAAATAAATATTAGGAATAATATTGGAAATAAAATTAAGAGTGTTATAGAATTTCTTAAAAAGATTTCAAAACTCTTGGTAAAATATTGTTTATAACTAACTAATCCGTAGGAAATAAAAATAATTAGTATGAAATTTAAATTTAAAATCCTACGTAAATTCTTCCACGGATTTTTATAAAAATAAACAGCATATAAATAATAAAAAGAAAGTAATAATATGCTTAGGATGAAAACCGAATGTAGTATAATATTGGAAAACGCTATAACAATAGGATCTACTGTGAAGTTTATATAATCAAAAGTAATTGTTGGAAAGAACGAGTATGCAAGTACAAAAAAGGTAGAAACTGCAAGAATATGTTGCAATATTAATATATTTTCTTTGACAAAATATTCTTTCTTTAAAAGGATCTGAAGAGTAATGAATAAAAATATGTTAAAAATAATAACTTGAATGTTTAATGAAATATAATAAAAAGCAACTGGTAATATCCAAAAGGATATTGAAGCGAAAATTGCTATAATATTAGTCAAATAAAGATACTTACTATACTTTTTTGGGCAATAACCCGCCTTTTGTTCAAATAAAGTTATTATAATTATAATAGGTAGGATAAAAAGAATAATTAATGGTTGATTGATTAAAAGAGAAAATAAAATAATAAAAGCTATAAACAATATTGAGATTAATGCATTATATTTATGATATTTAGTATCTAATAATTGTATTGTTTCCTCACTATTATTTTCCGACTCCACTTTTGTCTAACCTCATCAAGTATTTCTTAAAATTAATCAAAATATATATCCTGAATTTTAAATAAAATAAAATGAAAACGATTGATAAAAGTGAAGCATTGAACAGGCCAGAATAAGAATCACTTAATCCAATTATATTATAAATAATTATAATCACATATGGAATTTCAATTAATAAGATAAAAATTAAGCTTAATAGCGAAGTTGCAAATATCTGTTTGTATTTTGCCAATTCTTCTAAGAATGGTTTACCTTCTTGAATTGCTTTATCAATTCTTTTTCTCGATTTTTTAGTAGATATTAAAGTATAAACATAAAAAATAAGATTCGTAAGTAAAGCAAAAAACCATGAAAGCCCAGTATAAAATGTATAAGATAAAAAGATAATATGCCCCACAAAATTAAGAGCAACAATAAAGTTATAAAATTGCTTTAATACTAGATTCAATCTTACAGCGTGTTTGAATTTACTTTCAGTAATATCAAAAAAATCGATAGGCTGAAAGTAATAATAATAATAAACAATGTTGTATAGAACACAGAAAGATATTAGGGGAAGCAATTCAAATCTATATCCCTCAGGGGTAACAATCATAAATATAGGAGTAACAATTAATGATAAAATAGTAATTAAAAAAACAATATGTATTCTTGCAATGGGATTATTTCTTTGATTCTTGAAGAATGGTTCTCTTCTGTACTTATCATAAGATTTAAAGAAAAAAAGAACTGAGAAAATAAATGCAAGAACAGAAAAACCAATGGATAGAATTATATCTCTAATTATGAAATTAAATATAAAAAACCAGATTACAGAAATAATTGCAGGGACAATTATTAAATAAAAACAAAACCACCAAATTTTCCAGAGTAATTCTGTTGCTTTTTCAATTCTTTGCCCTGATTTTTGATTCACATGAGATTCCATGTTCATACATAAGTATATCTACTTAAAAAAATGTTATGCAATTTTCTCAGAATTTTCAGTAGCAAATTTAGGAATAATAATAGTAAAAGATTTATTTTAGTGGTAAAATTTATAATTTACTGGTAAGAATAAAAGAGCTAAATAATTAATCAACTGAATTGAATAATCAAGTAAAAATTGTGATTACTTAAACTTTGGTAAATAATCCTTTTGAAGTTCCACCATTTTACTTAAGATGTTTTCAGCCATATTAAAACTACCAACATTGGGATCAATTGCTAAAGATGCAATAGCAAGTTCTTTTGAGTTTTTTAATATTGCTTCAACGCATAAATCTTGAATAGTCGCTTCTATTCTTAATATGGCAGCAATGTTTTTAGGAATTTTTCCAAGTTTAATACCATGAACTCCAGTTCTATTAACAACAGCAGAACATTCAATTATTAAATCTTGAGGTAAATTTTCTATGATTCCATTATTAGGTACATTTACAGCTGATTCATAGGAATTTTTATCTTCTATTATTGATTCGATGATTGGAATCGCGCGCTCCCCACTGTTTTCTTTACGGAGCATACCCTTTTCAGGAAACTTACCTTCTCTTAATCTATTGTAATATTTCATAGTTTTTTGATAAATTTTCCGTCCTAATTTTTCAGTGCGATTAATCCAATCTATCATGTCTTTACTCTTTGTAAATTCTTCAGCAAACTGTAGATATTCTCCTACGTGATTGTCTCCTCCATAACAAAACCATCCAAACCGTTTATAGATTTCAAATGTCAATGTTGAAAAGTCAAACCTATGTTCATTTTCTTTAAAATAATCCATAACTCTTAAATTGAATTCTGGCATTAAATCCTTTCCCATTGCTCGATCTTCTAAACCTAATAAGAAAGCAAAGTGATTAAGTCCTCCTACCGTTAGTTTCAGGTGTTCTAATTTTTTCTTGAACATATGAACTAAATGTGCTTCCATACCAGCAACTTCATGACATAACCCCACAAAGTTTAGACTTGGAGCAACTCTTTTAACTGCAAGGCAAACTCTAGCCATTGGATTCGAAAAATTAATGAAAAACGCTTTAGGACAAACTTTTTCTACATCTTTAACAATATCCACAACTTGTGGAATAATTCTAAATGCATGGAATGTTCCACCTGGACCTCCACATTCTCCTAAAACCTGAGTAGATCCGAACATTCTTGGGATTTCATAATCTTGTCGCCATAATTTAAATCGGTCTCCTACTTCTATAGAGCTTATAATAAAATCTGCATTTTTAAATGCTTTAGCGCGATTGGTAGTATAATCAATTTCAAATTTTTTATTCAAATTATCATTTTCAGCAGAGACCAGTTCATAAATTATTTTTAGATTTTTTTTGTCAATATCATGCAAAACAATACTAGATCCTTCCAGAAGATCACTATGAAAAAGATCGGTTAGTGTAGGTGGTCCAAATGAAGTACTTCCCGCTCCAACTAAGACAATTTTTTTATTCATCTTTCATTCTCAGAAGTTTTTTAAAAGAAATAAATGTCTATATCTAATTTTATAAAAGTTTAATCGATTTAAAGCATTTTCACTGAAATTTTTACAAAAATGAATAATTCCTTGCCCAGAAATTCCAACAAGATGGAATTAATTACCCACAAGATTTATAAGTTTACAATCTCTTAATTCTACTAAGAATGAATTTTTCACAGCATAATACTACTATTACATGGGCTGGCTATAAGAGAGCCTTTATTATCCCAATTAAGAATGTAGTATTATGCAAGAGAGAATAAATCTTTAACTTCTCCTTTTTCTTATAATTTTACCGGATTTGTTCTCTCAGCGTAATATGATCCCTATTGAAATCATAAGAGAAAGGAAATATAAGATTGCTCTCTCTGCTTAAAAAGTATATATAAAAAAAGGAGGTGAGTAAAACGAGCAAAAAATCTGCAGAGAAAAGTGATTCAGAAATGATATTGGATTATTATAAAGATTGGGATTCTGATAAAGCCCCAGTTATGATGTTTTTGGATGACTATTATGATTTTCCAGGAGAAATTGAAATTGAAGACCAGAAGAAAATGGGATATTTAAGGAAAAAATACCAAAAACTATCAAAATAACTTTTATTTTTTTATTAATTTATTACTCTTTCTATTCTTTCTAAAGCTTCTTTTATTCTTTCCTTTGGTTGACTTAATGCAAATCTAACAAAACCTTCTCCAAATTTTCCAAAACCAATTCCTGGAGTTAATACAACTCCTACATTAATTAATTTTTTTACAAATTCCATACTATTTTTTTCTTCTTTTGGAATAGAAGTCCAAACATAGAATGTTGCTTTCGGTTTTTCTGTCTTCCAACCAATCTTGTTTAATCCATCTACCAAAATATCTCTCCTTTCTTGATAAGTTTTCATATTTTTTTTTACAATTTCTGGTTTCTTGTTAGATTTATATTCATTTAAACCTATTATAACTGCTTTTTGGATAAAAATAGGACATCCAGAATCTATTTGCGATTTGACTTTTCTAATTCCATTAATTATTTCTTTATTACCTACAGCCCAACCACACCGAAAACCTGTCATACAAAACATTTTTGAAGCACTATTGATTTCTACATGATTTTGATTTAGTTCTAATAAAGATGGAGCTATATAATCATCAAAGGTAAATTCAGAATAAGGATTATCATAAACAATAAAGAAATTGTAATCTTCAGCATAATCAATAGCTTTTTTTAGAAATTTTTTTGGTGCAATTGCTCCTGTCGGATTGTTAGGATAATTTAAATACATCATTTTAGCTTCTTTTAAGGCCTTAGGATCAATACTCTCAAAATCTGGTAAAAAATCATTTTCCTTTAGAAGAGCTACTAAATAAGGTTCTCCATCACATAATTTAGTGGCACCATTTTCATACACAGGATATCCTGGATTTGGACATAATACAGTATCGCCAGGATTTATAAAAGCTCTAGCAATATTAGCAACCCCTTCTTTTCCGCCAATTAAACTTGTTACCTCTTTTTCAACATCAAAATCTAAACTAAATCTGACACTATACCATCTCTGAATAGCTTCTCTGAAATCGTGTTCTCCCATGCTAGTGGGATAATTCTGATTTTCTGGTTTTTTTACTTGTTCTATCAACTCATTAATAATTAATTCCGGAGTTGTTAAATCAGGATCTCCAATTCCTAGAGGGATTAAATCGACACCTTGTTTTCTTTTCTCTGATTTTAATTCTTCAATCTCAGCAAAAATGTATGCTGGTAATGTTTTTATTCGATTAGCAAATTCAAACTTAATATTAAACACCTTTAACTTTTAAAAATTTAAAAATAAAATATACTTTAATTATTAAATAAAAAAAATTTTTTTAATGGTTTTAAAACTTCACTTTTACTAATTCTTTATCAACTTCATAGATTTCTCTTTTCATTAAAATGAATGGTAAGAGCGCGAGATTCGATAGTATTATCATTGAAATAAACACAGTGCTATATATGATTAATGTTTCGGTTGTTATGCCAGATACTATATCAAATACTAATCCCGTAAAAATTAATCCTAATTGTGTACCTAAATTAACAAATGAAGTGCATATCGAGTAATAAGTACTCGGGGCTTGGGGATATTGCTGGGAATACTGACTTGTAACTGAAGAAAAAGCTGCATTACTCCATCCTGATGATGCTCCTACTATCACGGCAAGGATCAGAAAAGTCCAAGAAAAAGGAGCTGGTATTGGGATCAATAGTAATAGTAATGCCCCATTGGTAATTATAAACTTTAAATACACAACAAATCTTCTTGATTTCTTATCTGCTAAATACCCTCCAATAAGAGCTCCTAAAAGAACTCCGATACCTGTTAGAAAAGCTATAAACGCTTGAGCTGGATATAATGTGATATCTTCTTCTAAAATGCTAGTTGTAGCACCCATGGCTTCTACTATATTTAATTGAATTAGGATAAAAAGAGCTAAGAAAACAAAAATAACTCCATCTACTATTGCCATAAATAGAGAAAAAACGTAGACTTTCCAATTTTCACGTTTCTTAAACATTAGCTTCAAATTGGGTATTAAATCTACAGCTTCAGTCATCTCCTTGTGTTTTATCGTTAGAGCAAATAATGAAAAGACGATTGTGAGTATCCCTAGACCAAATACTACAAATCTAAAATCTAAAAAATTTAATGTAAGTAATATTAATGGACCACCAATAATTATTCCTATTGATCTAACTGCCCACACTGTCCCAGTTGTACGCCCAAGAAGTTCCTTAGGACAAATGTCAAGTATGAAACCATCCATAGCAGTATCCGCCATTGCTACACCTAAAATTGCTAAGAATCCCCCGAATGTAAAAATACTTATTGCTGAAAGTGGATTTATCGTTAACAATACTGGTATTATAATCCATATTATACCAGAAAATGACGCAGGGCCTATTATCCAAGGTTTTCTCCTTCCGATTTTTCTAAATTTTACTTTATCACTAAGTATTCCATAAATTATTTTTAGGATAAACGGCATCAGAACAAATGATAACATGAAAGAAAGTCCTGCTAAATCTACAAATTCTAAGACTACGATTAAATACACAGGCACTACCGTAGCGAAGATGCTCTGATTAATTCCTTGCACAAAATAGTTAAGTGAAAAAATACCAGTGTATCGAAATTTATACTGAAATTCTTCTATTTCCATAGTTTAAGCAATTTTTTTTTAATTACAAATTGATTTGTTTTCTGAATATTTAAAATTTGTATTTTTTTGACTTTATGGAATCAAAATAAGAGATTTAAATATGTTTAATTATTGAATTTTACCGTGAAACCAATGTTCCTGCTCATAGGTTATTTGTAAATCATATAAACTTAACTTATAATGTATAACCAAATAATTGAAATTGTTTTTTGAATAAATACTTATAATAATAAATATCATATATAGGATTAACTAAAAAAATAAATAATGTGATAAGAGTTGGGACGCAGAACACAAATGCGATATGTCAAGAATCCACCAAATAATTTCTATTTTGATGTTGCATCTGGGGCTGCTATTTCAAATGATTTTATTGTCTTAACTCTCGCAGAATTTGAAGCGATGCGTTTAAGACACTATGTTCCATTAAAAACTACTCCTGATTTCAAACAAACTCATGCTGCAGAGACATTGGGTGTTTCTCAGCCAACTTTTTCAAGAATTTTAGATAGTGCCCATAAAAAAATTACGAAGGCATTAATTGAAGGAAAAGAAATTCGTATTTTTGGGGGAAATATTGACTATAAAGATATTTTTATTGGATATGGATGTTTAAATTGTGATGAAGAATGGGAATTACAATCAGCATCAAAAGATAAAAAAGTTAATTGTCCAAAATGTAATTCTGATAAAACTTATTATTTAGTAAAAGAACCGTTATAAAATTGGTTATTTTAT
>JBHLJZ010000067.1:13079-19544 GCA_048887165.1 Candidatus Hodarchaeota archaeon
ATGGTTTATCGATTGCTTGGGCCCTTTCCTGGTCTTTTCGAAATGCAATTTATGAGAGGAGAAACAGGAGATAAACAAAAAAGACTTTCCTATCTATTTGATAAACTTTTTGACGAAATGAGTGAAGGATCTCAAAAGAATTATGATAAAATGGTTACTCAATTCAAAAATTTTCCTCCTATTACAAGAGTGGTGCCTGTCGAAGAACAAATCCCTGATGTTCCGGCCGATAAAATTCTGCCTTTTGAAGAAGCATCAAAAATTGTTGATAAGTATAATGATATTGCTCTCATTCATTGCTATTGTCGACATAAAAATGATTTATTAGAAGATCCTTGTGAAATAACAAATGATCGATTAAATTGTTTCTTATTTGGTAAAAGTGCTCAATTTGCGATAAAACATAAATTTGGTAATCCAATCTCTAAGGAAGAAGTAAAGAGAATTATTAATAAAGCGTCAGATGAAGGACTTGTACATAAGGCGTTTCATGTTCACCTAAATCCAGAATTAGACGAAGAAGCTATTTGTAATTGCTGTAAGTGTTGTTGTGGAATATTTTCTCTATTTTGGAAAGGTATTTCACCATATCATTGCTATACCAGCTATTTGGCTAACGTAAACAGTGAGAATTGTGTAGGTTGTGGAACATGTGTAGAAAAATGTCCAATGGAGGCTATCGAACTAATAGATGCTATAGCTGAGGTCGATGATAATAGATGTATAGGATGCGGGGTATGTGTTCACTTATGTCCTGAAGAAGCTATAGAGTTAAATAGAACTGGTAATAGAGAGGTATTTGTACCACCTCCAAGATTGAAAACAGCTTAATAATAAATTTGATGAAAAATGGATGATAAACTTTGGTATAAACTTGCTAGAAACATTATTAAAGCTGGTGGACCACCTATACCTATTAATGAAACTCTTATACAACTAATAAAATTATTAATTAATGAAGAGCAATTGAATTTTCTTCTAATTTTTAAAAAATCTTTAAATATAGAGCAAATTAAAGCTAAAATTGAACTAGATGAGAATATTCTTAGACAAAAATTAAAAGAACTAATGCAAATAGGTATGATTACTGGAATTCCAAGTAGATCTTCTGGTCAGATGATCTATCGCTTAGTGGCGTTCTTACCAGGTTTACTCGAACATACTTTAATGCGTGGGGAGAAAGGCTCCAAACAATTGAAACTTGCACGATTATGGGATCAACTGTTTAGAGATTCAAATGAAATTACCAAAAAGAATTATGATATAGTCATGGAAGCGTTTAAAAATGCACCTCCCATCGATAGAGTTATCCCTATAGAACAACAATTAAAATCATATGAAGAATCAATATTCTCTAAGTCAGAAGTTCAGGACCTTATTCAAAAATTTGATACCATAGGTGTTTCATATTGTTACTGCAGGCATCTTAAAGACTTATTAAATGATTCATGCAAAATCGATGCTCCTCGTCAAAATTGCTTAACATTTGGGAGATCAGCTAGATTTCTTATTGAAAATGGATTTGCAAAAGAATTAACAAAAACTGAAGCTATAAAAATTTTAGAAGAATCAGAAGAATATGGTTTAGTTCATAAAGCATTTCATACTAAAGCTGATCCAGATTTAGAAGAACTTGGGTTATGCAGTTGCTGTCAATGTTGCTGTGGAAATTTTCAAGCATTCTATAAAGGTACATCACCAACACATACTTTTACTTCTCATATTGCCCAAGTTAATGAGGATTTATGCATCGGGTGTGCTAACTGTACCGAAAACTGTCCGATGGAAGCAACAACGTTGCATGAATCTATTGCAGTAATTGATCGAAATAGATGTATTGGTTGTGGAGTTTGTGTATCTAAATGCCCTGAAAAAGCGATTGAATTAGAAAAAACAGAACTGCGAAGAGTATTTATTCCTGCTCCAAAGATTTTAAATTAAATAATGAAAAGAAAGTAATATTAATCTAATTTAAATTCCCCATTTTCCATAATAAGTCTAGTATTTCCATTTGAATAAGTAATTTCTACTGTTGGTTTACTAACCAAGAAATCTTGGTGGGTAGCGGAATTATTAGCAACGATACCAGGATAATCCATGTTATGACCGAAAGCAACATGTATAGCATTTCCCACCTTTTCTGATTCAAGAAATTCTTTAACCAATCTTGCTTTAGGATTCAAACCGAATGCAAATTCGCCAACATATTTTGCCATTTCATCTGTAGCTTGTGTAGCTTTTACTACTTCGAGTGTTTTTAGATCATCACCAGAAACAGTTTCAACTTTTCCATTTTTTATTATTATTTTAATAGGTGTATTTATTGGGCCTATACCTCCAACTGCTAAGTCACAAACCAATGTTCCATTCATCGAAGTCTCTATAGGCCCTACAAGTACTTCACCAGTAGGTAAATTCATCCATTTCATTTTCTTCCAGTCAACAAAAGTATCAGAAAACCAAGTTCTACCACGTACACCAATAGTGAAATCTGTTCCAATAGGAGTAGTGACATGGACTTTCTCAACATCTTGTAATAACGTAATAAGATTTCTCGCAGTTTTTTGCATCATTTTGTTTTCTTCCTTTGTCAATGATAAAGCACCTTCTATTAGCATATCCATAGTAATACCTGGACAGTGTCCTAAACGCGATCGGCTTTTACGCGTTTCTAAATTAATTATCTTGATTCTAAACGGTGTTTCTTCAGCAGGTCCTCTCAAAGTATTAATAAAGATATCTGGTTGATTAGGTGAATTTATCATCTCTAGTAAGTGAGGGGGGATTTCTGTTCTAAATACATCTTTTTCCGTTTTAAGGACAATCATTCGAGTCCATAATCCTAAATCTAATGCACCTTCAGCAAATGCTTGCCCAATCTCTTTTCTTACATCATCTGTTATTATTAAAATTGATTCTCCCGTTCTTGCTTCTAAAACGCCATCCAGCGCATTAGCAGCTGCGATTTTTGGTTCCATTTTACTTTTTTCCTTTTATTTATAATATTTAAATGATTAAATTATTACTTAATTGAATTATTTTAATAATTAATTAGTTTTTAAATTTGTAAGTTTAATACTAATATCCTATAGTTTCTTTGCTTTATCTTTATTATAATACTTCTTAAAGTGAACTATTCCCATACTATCGGTATCATTAAATCTTACTTTAACCCGAATAATATCTTTCGTATTCAATAATTTTTCTTTCAACTTTTCATCCAATTTAATCACATTTTCCATATCGATCTCTTAAATTAATGAATTTCCAAAAACACTTTTATGAGGCTTTTTACCTAACATTTTTAATAATGTGGGAACTATATCTGTTGTTTTACAGAAGGGGATCTCCTTCATAGGTATTTCATTTGATCCTCCTATTAGAAGGGGGACTACTATATTTTTTTTAAGCCCTAAATCATGTTGATAAAGGCTCTCACCCTTCCTTTTCCCATGTTTTATATTATAAACGATATTACCTTGCGTGCAAGTGATAATATCAGCTCCTCTGGGGTTTTTAAAATGACGAGGAATTAAATCAGGATAAATTGAATAATTAATATGATAAGTGTGGTTCAACCATTCTTGAGTTGAATGAAATCTCTCATCTAACAGTTTAGAAGCTAACTCATCATTAAAATAATTAAAAATATCAGAATTTTTACTATCTGAACAGTATCTTGTTTTAAAATCCCTTCCCTCTCCCTTATATTCAATAAATCCGGAATCTATTTTTCCTGTCATTTTATTTTTTCTTTTTAAATGAATTAAGCCCTTTTTGAGACTATTTTCGTCGTCAGCATAAAACATTAAATAATTATCCTTAATTTTAAATAATTTGTGAAGAAGATTTATTTTTTTTTTTCCAAAATGCTCAAGTTCTTTTAAATTAGGTCTAGTCCAATCCATTTTTGGACCACTTTTAATAGATTTAAAATTAAAAATACCAATTCCTCCGAATTCAGATACATTTGTATTGCCAGCTTTATTTCTATAAGGATGATAATGGGTTAATCCATAGTGATAAAAGAAATTTCGAAGATCTCCTAACTTATTTGCTTTATAATTTCCATGATCAGCAGAAATAGCTATTGCTGTATCATCTAAGTATCCCAATTTCTCTAATTTCTTTATTAGAACTCCCAAAAGTTTGTCAATAAGCATTAAATTCAATTTATATGCTTTCGAATCATAACCGAATAAATGCATTAATATATCAGAAGTAAAAAATAAAAGAAGAGAGCAAATAGGTGGTTCATTAGTTGTAAAATATTTTTTAGGTTTCTCAAAATTATCTATTAACTTCTTTATTAGAACATTATTAGCAAGAAACATAAATTTCTTTATATTACCGGAATATCTTATTAGCAAATAATACAAAGCCATTTTGCTTTTTCTCTCTGGGAAAAAATAATCAGATCCACGGTTTATAAACTGGCCTATGCTTGATTTATTTCCTTCGGCGATCATTTCAGGTAAAGTTCTACAATTTAATCCTATATCATCATTTAACTTATATAATTGAATGTACTCATCTGAACCATAAGTTCCGTAATCTCTAAGGATCGGTGGAGAATGATTGCGATCCATCCAATGAAATAATGGAACACCATGGCATAACTCCTTTTGATAATCTCCTGTATAAGTTCCGGTAATCATTGATACTTGAGTTGGATAGGTTACTGCTGGGAAATCTGTTATGCAATTTCTAGAATAGGTTCCATTATTCATTAAGCTTTTAATATTTGGAAGTAAATTCTTACTTATTAGTTCAAAAAGATGTTCTGATCTCAAATCATCGATAATACAAAAAATAATTCGATTAATTTTATTCATCCAAGATCAGAATTTATGGTATATGAGATTATTATTCAAATATAGTTGCGCTTTATGAAATAAATCTACCCATTAAAATTTAACAAAAAATTCAATTTTTCTTTCATAATTTTTATTAAGTCTTCAAACTAAGTTAATTTATGAATTCAGAAATAGAGTATAAAAGGTCATATACTATAATTTTTGTCTTTTATTATCTATGTGAAGGGTTCCTTCAAGGAATCCCTTTTCTTGTCTGGCCCTCTTTTATTGCACATCAATTAGGTGGTTCCTATGATATTGCAAAATGGTTAATAATTTATTCAATAGGGAATCTTCCTTGGACAGTTAAAATGATAGTGGGAATATTCAATGATAGATGGGGTACTAAAAAATATGGGCGGCGATTTCCTTGGATTGCTAGTTTTGGCACCTTTGGGGGCATCTGGTGGTTTATTATGGCTTTTTACATGCCAGGTGACGAATCAATATATCTATGGATGGCAATCTATTATCTTATGACTCAGTTAGGAGCAGCTTTTTCAGATACTGCATTAGATGGTTTAATATTAGATGTAACTCCAAAAGAAAAATTGGGTAGGGTTCAGGGTTTTACTTGGACAATGATGTTTCTTGGATACGGTGCTGGGGGTTTACTTTTAGGTTTAGTATTTTTACAATTGGATGCTATGCATTTTCTCTGGATTATCACGGGAATCCTAGCTATAATTTCTAGCCTTTTTCCATATCTTATTAAAGAACCATCCATAGAAAAAGATAATCTACGTGAATTCGGTAAAGATTTATTGACTATAGTTACTAAAAAACGAAATTGGAAAGTTTTTATTTATACATTTTCTGGTGGAATTCAAGGAGTTATGCTTGGAACTTTCTTCAATTATTTAATTTTAATAGGAATAGGTATTATTGATGTTCAGGAAACTATACTATCTATAACTTCAGGTACAGCTGTAAACTTATTGGGTTGGAGTGATATTCTATATTTTATTAGTGGAATTGGTATTGTAATTGGTTCATTTGTTTCAGGGATTTTTGGCGATAGATCAAGAAAAAAAACTATTACAAGAACATTTTTAATTTTTATACCATATTGTCTTATTTTAGTGATACCTTTTGCTTTAACTAGTCAAGCAATTATTGCATTAATTTTTGGTTTTACGTTTTTAATTATACTTGGTGCTATTCAAAATGCCTTGATGGTTGTGAACCAAACTATTAGAGGAGATTTATCGAAAGCATATTATCCTAAGTTAAAAAGCACTTATTTTGCATTGATTGTTTCATTGGTAAACCTAGGTCAAAATATTGGAACTCTTTTAGGAGCATGGATATTCAGTATTACCGCATTATTTATTTCAAGCTATCATCAGATATTCTATATCATCTGCCTTATATGTGCTCTAACTTTAGGAATAGCCTATCTTATCTTTAGGAATATTGATCCAATAGATTACGAGCTTGAAAGAAATTTATAGGTAAATATTTTAATTTTCATTTTTTTTTAAATTCATTTTGAAATTAGAGACAGAATCCATCGTTTTCGAAATAAAAAGAAGCCCCCGGTGGGACTTGAACCCACGACCGGCTGATTACAAGTCAGCTGCTTTTGGCATAGACCCGAGAATATAGC
>JBHLJZ010000068.1:0-19508 GCA_048887165.1 Candidatus Hodarchaeota archaeon
TGGGAAAGGGGGGCTTCGAACCCCCGACCTCACGGTTATCAGCCGTGCGCTATACCAGGCTAAGCCACTCTCCCAAATTATAGGGATTAAATTTTAAAATTATATATTAAATTTAAAATTACGTTATTTTTAATAATTACACTAATACTATATATTTAAAAAATTTTTTTCTTACACTCCCTTAAACTTTAATAGTACAATGATTATAGTTTTAATTAAAAAGTGTTATAGATCTCTATGCCTCAAGTTTTAAATTTTGCAATAACAGGATTAGAAGATTATACAATTAGTTTTGAGACTTATTGCTCTACATGTGATATTCAAAAATATTGTAAGTATGGTAAAGAGATCCCCTTTAGCATTTTAATAAACTGTGGAGATTTAAATCGTGCTAAAGAAAAAATAAAGTTTGAACAACTTCAAAAGCTACAGAAAAAAGAAGATGTTTCAGTTACATATGAAGAATTAGTAAAAAAAGTAAGAATTAATCTACAAAATATTTTCAGTCAAATATGGAAAGATAAAATTAAAGCTCAAAAAGAAGAGATTAGGTGTTTAGATTCTCGGAAGAGAGATTCTATGCTTGTAGCTCAACAAGGGCAAGATTGGTGGCAAGATTTCAACATGACAATGAAAGAAATAAATAATGAATGCGAAAAAATTATTTAGGAAGATTATTTTCCACGACCCTTATTTGATCTTATACTGGGTCGAGTTTTTTCAGATCCCCATCCTTTTTTATGTAATCCCCTAGCTCGCTTTCCAGCAGATGTCAATCCACGAGTAACTCTCTTTTTATGGGACGGATCACAAATCCAATTTACTTTCAGGTCAGATTTAATAACTGGATGATGAGGATCTACCATTATTACTTCATAATACCAATTTTTACCGTCAGAATAAACTTTATAACTATTTAAAACTTGCATATTTGGGAATTTCCTCTGCACTCGCTCTTCAGCAATCCACTGGAGATTTTTTCCAGTAGTATATTTGGAAACACCCATAGAACGAGGTTTTCTGCCTCTCTTTGGTCTAACTTTATGCATACCCCCTTTTCGGATTCTTGATCGAACAATAATATATCCTTGTTTAGCTTTATAACCTAAAGATCTCGCACGATGAATTTTAGTAGGTCTATCAACCCTTTGTATTGATTTTCCTTTTCTAAATTCAATTCCTCTTTTCCAATGGGGTGATTGATAACCAGTATCTTGCTTTTCAAATGTATCTTTTACGTAACTATATCCAGACTTCATTTTATCAGATTTATTGTTTAGTATTAGATATTAAAATTATCAAAAATTAATTAATTTTATTATTTTGTTAGTCAAATTGATATTGTCATATTTTTAAAGATATCAGTATAATCAACAAAAAAATATATAATTTCAATTAAACTAATTTATTTAACCTATTACCTTAGATTTCATCGAATTTATAATGCCAAAGGATAACAAAAAAAAGAAAAAATTGTTCAATAAAGTTAAAATAAAAGATATTGACGGATTAAATATCTCTTACGATCAACAGCAACTTGAGCATCAATATCCTAACTTAATGGCAGAAATTTCAGAAGGAAAGAAAATTGTGAAAATAAATTCAATAAGATCTGCTCCCCCTGATAAAAATAATAATATAGAATGTTATGAAGAAGATTTAAGAAACCCTGGTGCAATAGACTTTATAAGACGATGTGAGAGCAAAGAACAAGCAATAGAAATATTAAATTATCTTTTAAAGAGGAAAGAGATAACACTTGAAAATTTTTCTGCATTAAAAAATCAAATAAATCAAAAAGGTGGCCTAAAAAGACTTATTGACGGAAGTGGTGGTCCAAAAACTCCAGGTTATTATGAGAGAAAATATTATAAAAAAAAAAAATATAATCAATCATAAATTAATAATCCTTATGATTTAGATTAATGATGAACTTATGACAAGTGTTTAGAGCTACTGCTCGTAGCAATGACGTTGTCGCCCCAATCTGAAATTTAAATTAATTTAAAGAAAATCTATTTACTAGCTTTTTAAAATCAAACCCTTTTTGGGTTAAATTATACCCTGTTTCATTTTTGGATATTAAATTCAAATCTAATAATACTGGAATTCTTCCCTTTATACATTCTAAAGGAACTCCTGAAAAAATTTTTATTGTCTCAAAATCCTTAGCACCTTGACTAATTGCGATAAAAATTTCAATTCCCATATTACCAAGTAAATATTTAAGATTCTCGTAATTATCTTCTTTACTCACTTTATTATACCTAATTTTAGATTGATTCTAAGATATTTTAAGTTAGACATTTTTAGGTTCATACTTTTTAGCAACAACAGGTTTCGATTCTTTTGGTAATAACTTTCTTAAATATTCTGGAAAAGCAGTTGTGATTTGAATATTTGTTTTTAAAACAATATATCTTTCATTTTTATATTTTAATTCTTCAATAACATCATACTTTTTCAGAAAATCTAATGATGAATTTAAATAGTCTAACGTTCTTTTTGAAACTAATTTGGGTAACTTATCTCGAGAAATTAATCCATTTCTTAATTCAGACAACACATTATATTTTTTAGGATCTGATACTATTTGAAATAAGGTAAAAGTATCCTCCTCTAAATCTTCCTTGCTTTTATTCTCAAATTGACTAAAATATTCTTGTACTTTTGGAAGTAATTTATCTATTAATTCTCTTTCAACTTGCTCTGAAGTTTCTTCAAGATATTCAATAACACTATCAGGTGGGATTCTTTCAGCATTAACCTCTTTTAATAATAAAACATATTTTTCTACAATACCAATTTGATTTATAAAAACAAACTGTTTATCTACTAAAATATCAATTAATTCCTTAAAACTTATTTTGGGAAAATTTTCAATAAACCATTCTCTTAAACCCTCTAATGTGATAGGTCCTTTAGATAACTTTTTAAGAGTTAAAAAAATATGTTTTTTATTCAATAGGGCTGCTATTTTTTCTTCTTCACTTTTTTCTCTGGTTTCCTCGATTGTAGCCCAATATAATTCCTTTACCCATAATTTGATTAATGAGTTATTTTTATGAATAATCTCTTTATCTTTATCTTCAAAATTATTAATATCATTAATATAAAAGGCTGTAAATATCTCTTCATTTGCTTGAAGTTTTTCTGAAAATTCTTCAAGTAAACCTAATACATTTTGTTCAATTTCTGGTGGTGTTTGCTGATTGAAAATTAAAGATACCATTAACATTTCTTGATTACCTCTCGCCCAGTCAGAATGAATTTCAAAATAATAATTCATTGAATTTTTACTTTCAAAAGAATGAGTAAAAAAACCTTCACTTACTGTCTGATCCATAATATTCGCTATTCTAAGGGATAAAGCCTCATCTAACATGGATTCAGGATAAGAATAAAATACGATAGGTCCAATTTTTCGATGAAAATATGAAAGAGCGGCAATAGTTTTCAATTGAAATATCTCCACTAAAATTTTATATTTTTCTCAATAATGAAGCTAATTTATTATAATAAGACCTAAATTAAATTAATATTAAAGGTTATATATTCTTAAAGATAAATAAATTTATCTTGACTAAATCTCTATTAACAGTAGATAAGAATTAATCTAATAATCTAATTTGAAATTTAAATTTGTAAATTAAATATTTTTTTTAACAAGAATGAGCTCAATAAAACTTGTTGCTTTCGATCTTGATGATTGTCTTTTTGACTCAACTGGCTTATCTGAACGCGCAAGAATTAAAGGAATAGACGCAATGATTAACCTGGGATTAAATGTTGACCGCAAGAAAGCAATAATAATGATTCAAGATATAGTAAAGGAATATGGATCCAATTCTTCTCAACATTATGATTATTTTATAAAAAGACTAAATGAACTTGATAATATGGAGATCTCTTTTAATAATCAAATTAAGTACATCGCCGGAGCTGTTATGGCTTATCATCAAGAAAAGATTGACTCTATCAAACTATATGATGATGTAAAACCATGTCTAAATAATTTAAAAACAAGAGGATTGAAGTCAGCAATAATAACTGATTCTCCTTTACCAATAAAGCAATACGAAAAGATTTTAAGACTAAGTATAGATAAATATATTGATTTAGTAATAATATCTGATGAGATAGGGATAAGAAAACCTAATCCAAAATTATTCTCCTATTGTTTAAATAAGTTTAAAGTTAAAGGCTCTGAAACAATATATATAGGGGATAATTTAAATAATGATATTGTTCCTGCAAAACGCAATAATATCCATAGTATTTATATACATCGCGGGGGAAAATATGATTTCAATAACACAGGAGAAGAAATAGATGATTTAAACAAACCAGAATTTGAGATTTACGACCTAAATGAAATTTTCGAAATAATCGATCAAATTCATAAAAATTCATGAGTGTAAAAATGCTAAAGATCGCTTGTATTCAACCTAAGGTTTATAACATCAAGAAGAAATGTTATATAGAAATTGAGTCTTTATTAAAAAATTTATTAAATAAAGTTAATAATTGCGAAATTATTTGCCTCCCTGAAAGGTGGGTTCCAATTGAAAATGATCAGGTTTATAGTTTTCAAGTAGAAAGGGGAGATGATTATAATTTTATCAAAAATTTAGCAAGAGAATATAGTATCAGCATTATTTCAGGAGGAATTTGGGAAAAAAGAAAAACCAATATTAAACCTAAAATTACTAGTTATTTTTTTAATCAAAATGGCGAAGAAATAGGAAGGCAAGATAAAATTCATCTTTATTCATATGAAAGAGAACAGTTCGAATCTGGAGATGAATTAATATTATTTCAACATAGAGATGTCTATTTTGTAATATTAATCTGTTTTGATATGGCTTTTTTCGAAACACCTCGATTAGCAGTTGAAAATGGGGCTGATATTTTAATTTCCCCAACACAAATTCGAGAAGAAGGAATGGAAAATTGGAATATTTATTTAAAAGCTCGTGCACTTGAAAACAGGGTGCCTGTTATAGCTTGTAACACCTATGGAAACTTTTTTAGTAGAAACTTCCAAGGAAACAGCAAAATTATTTCTTTTATAGAAGGTTATGTTTCCCCATCTAAATTAAAAGTAATTGAGGCTCCAATTAATAACAGTGGTGTAATATATGATGAATTAGATTTAAACTTTCCAAGGAAATTGAGAAAATTAAGATTAAGTGAAACTATCGAAAAGTTTAAAATTAAAGTAAAAAAAATTTCTTAAAAATTTAATTACTTAATCAGTTTAATAGATTTATTAAACTTCTTTTTTATATTTTAATTTTATTTTTACTTTTAATGACCTCTCTCTGTGGGGGGTTTAAATACTCTGATAAAAATTAAAAGTAAAAAATTGAAATTTAAAATGATAGTAAAAACAAACCAATTTAATAGTTATATTGGTCCTAGAGCTATTTTTGATCCAAATTATATTCCACAAAAAATTCTTTTCAGAACACGGGAAGTTCATTCATTATACTCGATTTTAAGTGATTCATTTTCAGATGATTTTTGTTTGAATGTCTTGTACCAGGGAATTCAAGGAATTGGAAAGAAAGTAATTGTTAACAGAGTGCTTAGAGATCTCTCAATTCGAAAGGAACATAATTTAAATCTATATAAAATTACAGTTGACTGCAAACAAAAGAATTTTGATGAAGTTATCGTATCTATATTAACTGAGATCAATAAATATTGTAATTTTAATCTGGATTTTAAATGTATATTAAACTTAAAAATATCTGATCTATGGAATATTTTCAAATTAGCTTGTAAAAAAGTCGATTCTCATTTGCTTTTGGTGTTCAATAATATTGAAAACCTTAACCCAGATCTTTTCAAAAAATTTCTTCATTATGGAAAAGAACAGAACATTAGTTTGATTTCGACAATAAATAAAGTATTAAAGCCATCAACCTTGGATCTTTTAAATAACTTTGATTTAAAAAAGAAATTAGGATATTATTCATATAAAGAACTATTTGAAATACTAAAACAAAGAGCTTCTGTAACTTTTTCAAAACAAATTGATAAAGAAATCATTGCATTCATAACTGATTTAATTTTTGAACATTATGTTCCAGTACCCGGAAAAGGTATTGAAATTTTTAGAGAAACTTATCCTACTTTAATTGAGGAGAATAAGTATAATAGTCTTGATCTTCTAGAAGTTATTCAAAATCATTTTGATTCGATGCAAATCTGCGATGAATTTAATGTACTTTCATATGTTTCAGAGGAGGAACTATTAACTATAATTTTTTTAGATAATCTTTCCAACTATTTTCTGCAACATCGTCATTATTATATTACATCAAAAGAATTGAAAGAACTTTATGACATATCGTGTGAGGCTATTGAATATGAAAAAGATTTAGAGAACTTTTATGATACAATGAATAAACTTCAGAGTGTAGGTATTCTCAGTTTATCTAAAAGATGCTTAACAAATGATTATAAGATTCTTTCAAATGGAATATTAAATGGCAAATTATTTTTTTTAGTAATTAATCCAAAACGATTGAAATCTATTGTTGACGCCATTTTCAACAATTATTAATTTTTTTTGAAATCGCTCTTGTTTGTTTCGAATTCAATCTTAGAAGAAAAACCTTATCTTTTCAAATGCTCACTATATATATATAAAATTATTCTTTATTAAAAAAAAATATTAACAGAGGAGATCATAATTTGACTCACATTAAGAAAATTTCTATGACAGGATTTAAATCATTTGGAGATAGGACAGTTACAATAAGACTTTCAAGCGGATTTACTTGTATTGTAGGCCCCAATGGAGCTGGTAAATCGAATATCATTGATGCATTAACTTTTGCTTTAGGAAGATTAAGTAAAAAGACAATGCGAGCAAAATCGCTTGAGGATTTAATTTTTGCAGGATCACGAGGGAAGAATCCTTCTAATAGAGCATCGGTTACCTTATATTTCGATAATTCTGATAAAATATTTCCTGGAGAATCAGATACTTTTGAAATTACTCGAACAATAAAGAGAGGTGGCGGAGGCGGTTATAAAATGAATGGTGAAAGGACAACAAGACAGCAAATTCTAAATGCTCTAGCTGCAGCAAATGTTGATCCTGATGGAAGTAATCAATTTGTACTACAAGGAAAAATAGTCGAATTAACTCATATGAATCAAGAAGAAAGAAGGACTTTTATTGAGGATCTTATTGGTTTGCAGAAATATGACGAGATGAAGGATGCTACGTTAAAAGAATTAGAGAAAGCAGAACGAGATTTGGGACAATTTGAAGCGATTTTCAAAGAAGTCTCATCACAATTGAAAAAAGTTGAAAAGGAGAAAAATGATGCGATTGCTTGGAAAGAACTTGATGAAAAAATTAAACATTACAATGCTCAATTAATAGCTCTAAAAATATCTAAATTAAGAAAAGAGGAACAAGATTTAGAGATTAGAATTGAAGAATCAAATAAAATAATTGAAGAATTAGAAGAAAGAATAACAAGACAGGAAGAAGTATTAAAACAAGAATCACTTATCATGGAAAACATTCAAAAGACTGTTACGGAAAAGGAGAAAGAAAGAGAAGTAATAAATGAAAATATAACACAATACAAAACTCGACTATCTTCAAATCAGACAACCTTAACCTTAGCTCAAAAATCAATTGATAAATTAACTCAAGAAATAGAGAATTTAGAAAGTATTCAAATGAAGCTTGAGGAAGGTCAGACATTTGATTTATTAATAGGTAATGCGAAAAATGAGATCTCAGAGACGGAAAGTCTCATTGAAGATTCTAAAAAGGAAATAGAATTAAGGCAACAAAATCAATCTGAAATAGATATTAAAATTAAAAATAATGAGGAAATGAAATCCTCTCATAAGGCAGAAATTTCGAATATTAAACAAAATATCTCTTCAAATAAAGCCCAAATAAAATTACTTAAGGACCGTATAAACAAGAATGAAGAAAAAAGAAAAAAGTTAGAAATAGATTTAAGTAAATTGAAAGGCGGAGCAGAAAGCATTGAGGAGGCTATTATCAACACTAAAAAGGAAGAGAGTGAAGTAAGAGCAAAAATCGATGATCTAAAGTCAAAAATTTCCGAAGAAAACAAGAAACAAAAGGAATTAGAAAACAAGATCAAGGAATTTCAGGATGAAAAATACCAATTGAATACAAAACTAGTTGATTTACAATCTTCCTTATCATCCTTGAATACTGAAATAAAACTGAATAGAGATAGAATCCAAAAGCTAAATTCTAAGAAAGGATTAATAGAAAATAAAATTAAAGAATTGAGTAAAGGTAAGGATACTGAAGAGGTGATTAAAGATCTATTGAAAGAGAAAGACAACATTATTAAAGATCTTACTGAGTTAAAGAAAAAATCTAAAGAAGAAGATTCAAAATATAGGCAACATGAGCAAAATCTTGAGCTATTAATTATGAAACAAGATTCTGTTCAATCAGAAATTTTTGACCATAAATCAAAAATTGAGAACATAAATACTAAATTTAAATTGTCCAAAAGAGAACTTACAAATTTAGAAAGAGAAAAGCGAGATTTGGAATTAAAAATTAATACATTAAAATCTAATAATAAAAGAGATGAAAAAGAATTCCAAAGTTTAAATAGTAAAAAAGATAATATTTTAAGACGATTAGATGACCTTTATTCAGAAAAGGATAACTTTGTTAAGAAGATTGAAAATACTGAAAAAGAGTATGAAAGAAATACTGAAGATGTCACAGGAATCCTTCAAATTCTAAATATGCTTACTCAAAATATTAATATCTCAGTTGAATCAATTAAAAGTAATATTCAGCAATCAAATGCAGAAGCAATCGAAACGTCTGCAGAAGATTTTAGAAAATTTGTTTTAGATATAGTAGATATTATGAGATCTATGGAAGATGTGAGTGGTGAAGAAGAAACATCTTCAGAAATGTCCGAAATGCTTAATTCAATATTACAAACATTAAAACTTTTTACCGAGAACGTCGACTCTACAATTAGCCAATTAATAGGGAAGGTAAAAGAATCTGCTGATGTTGAGATACAACAATCAACCTCAACATTCGATAGTTTTGTTCAAGATTTAATGGAGATTCTTGAAAATGTCTATCTATCTTTACGAAAATTAACCATGTCTAAAAGTCAAGAATTATATCAACAACTAGAAGAAATTTCAGAAAATATTGGTTCTCAAACAAATGATTTAAATAATCTTGAGAAAAGGTTAACCCAACTAGATATTGAAAATAAGCATACATCGGAAAGTCTTAATGTTAGCACAAAAAGGCTTGAAATTGTTAACACACGAATTATTGAATTAAATAATAATATCGATAAATTTGAGAAGGAAATTGAGCAAAGAAATAAAATAATAGATGAAAAACAAAAAGAAAATTTTGAAGGAGAAATTATAGAATTAAAGAGAAATAAAGAACTATATTGGGAAAATATTTCTAAAATCCAAGAAGAGATAGATTTTAAACAAAAGAACCTCGACGAATTACAGGAAAAACATCAAGAATTAAGAGGCATTCAGAATTTATTTGAAGATGTAATAGAGATTGAAAATAATATCCAAGATTTAAATAGTTCTATAGAAGAGAAGAAAAATTCAATATTATCTACCGAAGAAATTATAAAAAATCATCATTTAGAGCAAAAAACATTAGATTCTAAAATTGAAAAATTAATATCTGAAAAAGAAAACTTTTGGGAAAACACTGAAAATATACAGGCTAATATTGATGACCACAATAAAACCTTAGAAGAAATAATGGATCGAATGAGATCTCTAGATAATATTATGATGATTATTAATTCCATTGAGGAAATAGTCAGAGAAAATGAGGATGCAAATAATAACATAAATTTGTGCAATAAAAATATGCAAACTTCCAACTCTCAAGTAGAAGAAATTCAAAAGAAAGTTGATGAAGTTCAGCAGATAATTGATGCACTAAGACAAGAAAAAAATAATGAAATTGAAGAGCAAAAGAAATCACAAAAAGAATTGAATAAATTAAATAAAGATTTACAAAAAATTCAAGGGAAATTAAATGAACTAAACCAAAATAAAGAAAGACAGCAAAAGATTTTTTCATTAAATGAAGACATTATAGATACGGAAAAACAAATTGAATCGATTTTAGCAGATATAGAAAAAATAGAAAATGATTTATCTGCGGAAAATAATAAAAAACAAATAAAGCAAGAAGAGATTGATAAATTTATCCAAGAAAAAGATGAATCTTGGAAAAAACAGAAGAATTATCAAAAAATTCTAAACGATTTAAAGTCTGATCGCTCCATGGAAAATTCAAAATTGAATAATTATGAATCAAAGAAAATTATTACTACAGACCAGATTGAAACATTATATCAAAGATCAAAAGAATATGGGGCTTTGCCAGCCGTTACAGATGAATTATCTGAAGCAGGATTACAATCTGATATCAACGAAACTTCTAAAAAGAAAACAGCTCTTGAACCTGTAAACCTAAAAGCAATAGAACAATATGACAATGTTAAAGAAAGATTCGATGAAATAGATATGAGAAGACAAACAATTCAAAGAGAAAGAAAGTCTATACTAGATGCCATTGATAAAATTGAGTTAGAAAAGACGAGAACTTTTATGAAAGCGTATCATGAGATAAATAGAGAATTTAGCAGAATCTTCCAAAAGCTAAGTCCTGGAGGATCAGCAAAAATGATCCTTGACAGACCAGATAAACCATTTGAAGGGGGTATTAGTATTGAAGCAAGACCGAGAGGAAAGAAGATTTCAAGTTTAGAAATTTTAAGTGGTGGAGAAAAAACACTAGTAGCATTATCATTTATTTTTGCAGTTCAAGAATTTTATCCTGCTCCTTTTTATATTATGGATGAAATTGACGCAGCTTTAGATGGTCCTAATGTTCACAGAACATCAATGGTTATAAAAGAATTTGCAGAACAAGCTCAATTTTTAGTAATTAGTCATCGAGAAGAAAATATAGTCAATGCCGATCGTATATATGGGGTTTCAATGCAGCAAAGCGGTATTACCGATATCTTTAGTGTGGATTTAGAAGAAGAAGCAAAAAGACTTCTTGAACTACCAGATGTACCAACAAATATAGAAGAAAATTAAAGTAAATTATTAATAAGAAAAGGTGTTCTATAATTCCGGAAAGTAAAGAAAATAAAAAAAAGTATAGTTTTAAAGAGTGGACTGTAAAACAATTAAGAGAATTTGCAGTAAAGAATAGTATAATAATTCCTTCTAAATCTAAAAAAGTAGAAATAATAAAACTATTAAACGAAATTACTTCTCATCCCGAATTTGTTGATAGAACTATTCCTGAAGATAAAGAAGATGAGCAAGAAGAAGAACTAGAAGTAGAACTAATTGCTGGAGAAGAAGAACCAGAACTTATTAAAAGAGAAAAAGCAGAATTAAAATTCTGGCAAAAACCACCTTATTCTAGTTTATTAGATTCTGAATTAGCCAAACAATCAGACGTTGCTTTTTATGATTTAGCATCATTAGTGGATAAATTTTTCGATAATATGCTTCATGAAGAAATCATTAATTACAAAATTTCTGGGATTGCGCTTAAAACATCGGCATCATTACACCATTACAAAATCTCAAGTATTATTAAAGAAGAAGAAGAAATTCAAAAAAAACAAGAACTTGAGGAATTTAGAAGACATCATAGCCGTACAATTCCAAAAACATTACCACAACCAATTTCTCCCAAAATGATGGTATCAACAAAAGAAGAATTATTTGAAGCAATGAGATCAGCAATTATCGAAACTATGCAACAAAAAGAAAAATTAAGAAGGAGACGTTTAAGGAGAGAACAATTAAAACAACAGAGAATTCAAATGAAATCAAAAGCACAATTACCTAAAGAACTTTTAAAACACATTAGTGGAAAAGAACAAACAATTGAAGAATTGCTTGAATCTTGGTATAATCGTATTAAAGCAAGTATTGACCTTGATAATAAAGATACTAGCTTTTATAATATGGTTAATGTTATAAAAACCGAAGAAGAAGGTGATATTGGAAGGAAATTTGCTTTTGTAAGATTATTTTTAGCATTAATGTTTTTATCCACAGGGAACAAATTAGTTTTATCACAAGATGAGGATTTCAAAGATGTAAGTATTAGTTTAAAATAATATTAATTATTAATAAATTTGAGTTGATTTAATGAGTGAAGAGCGTGAAAATTTGAAGGAAAATGATAATATTTTTTCTGAGGGTGATTCAATTGAGGAACCTGATAATATTGCTAAAGAAAAATTGGATGCAAACAACCAGTCTCCTGATGATATACAAGAAGAGAATGAACAACAATTCGATGAAACAATAAAAGAACAGAAGAATATTAGCTTGATTGAAATTATGAAACAAGGGGAAATTTCTCAAAAGATTGATGAAGAAACTACGGATGTACAAATGAAAGATTTACAAAAAAATCTAATAGAAGGAGCACTTTATGCCGCTGGTAGACCTTTAGATGTTGAAGAGATATCAACAAAGTTAGAAATTTCTAAAAAATTAGTAGAAGAATTAGTTATGGAAGTAGCTTATGATTATCTGGAACGTTCTAGCGCGTTAATTATAGCACAAATCGGAGATAAATTCCAAATGCAAATTAGACCAGAATACACTGAAAAAGTGTCAAAATTTGCGAAAGGAGGTGCAATTGCCGAGCGATATTTACGAACTTTAACAATAATCGCTTTAAAACAACCTATATTGAAGTCTACTGTAGTTAAATTAAGGGGGAGTGGTGCTTATGAACATATTAAATATTTATTAGACAATGATCTAATCTCGGCGGTGAAAAAAGGAAGGACTCATGAGTTAACAACCACAGATAAATATGCTGATATGTTTGGTTTGCCTAAAAGTAAGGAAGAATTACGGAAAACGATGATTACACAGCTAGGATTAGAAAATAATCAAAAATAATCCTGTTTTTTTGTTAGTACTTTTTTAATTTTATTTTAAAATAGGTTCTAAAACTAATCCATAAAATTCTAAATATATGAATTAATGGATTTTTTATTAGTCTTGATTTTCCATCGTTTCTTCTATAACAATTTGTCGGGATATCCTTCACATTAAAGTCAAATAATTTAGCTAAAATAAACATTTCTTGAGCATAATTATATTTACATGAAAGATTATTATTTAGAAATTTACCAAGCTTTTTATTAAATGCTCTAAATGAACACTGAATATCATAAACTTTTTTAAGATTTAACAAAATCTTGCAAACGAATATTGATAAAAACTTATTGCCTAATTTCTTTATAAAGCTAATTTCATTAGTTGTTTTATATTTAAATCGATTTCCAATCACCAAATCTGATTTATTTTCTAATATCGATAGAATTAAAGAATGTATTTTATTAGGATCATATTGTCCATCTCCATCTAACAAAATTATAAAATCTGCACTATTTTTTATACAATACCTTAAACCAGTTTTAAATGTCTCCCCTAAACCTAGATTTTTTTGGTGCGTAATTACTTTTGCCCCTGCTTTTTCAGCTATTAAGGAAGTATGATCTAAACTTCCATCATTAATTACAATAATTTCTTGCTTTAAAATATCAAGTTTAGGAACGCTTTTGATTAGATTGGCAATACTTTTTTCCTCATTAAAAGCAGGAATCAAAATAATTAATTTTTTATTTAACATAACTATAATCAAATAAATGCTAAATTTTACCTAAAAAAGAGTATAGTTAAATTTAAATCTTCAATATCATCTATTAAATCTGGTTTTTCTTTAATTGAATCCTGTTTTGATTTTTCTAATATCTCTAAAGTGTTTATTCTTATAGTGTTTACAATATCCTGTTTCAAATCCTCAATATCACTAACAAGCTCTTTGGAAGATAATATTATTATTCGTTCTATTTCTTGATTTAATGCAATTTGAAGTTTAGATTTAAGATTTCTGAGGTATTTAATTAATTCAATTCCTAATTTCCCTTTATCAGCAAAAACCTGAGATATGTTCTCATAGGGAGTAGCCCACTTTTCTAAATGGACTGATTTCAATTTTATATACTTTTTGAACAAAATTGAATAAATTTCCTCAGCAATAAAAGGCATAATGAATGAAAAAGTTATCAAAATTTTATAAAATAAATTTAAAGCATTTTTCAAGGAAATTTTTCTAATTTCTTCATCTTCAGAATAGAACTTATATTTTATTGCTTCAATATAATTATCACATATCTCATTCCAAAAAAATATTCGTGACAACATAAAACCTTCATGCCAATTATACCCATTATAGAATTTTGTAATTTCTTCTAAAACTTTATTGAATTCTGAGAAAAAATAACAATCTATAGGAGAAAGATTATCTCCTCTAATTTCAAGATCCGAGATTGGGACCTTATTCAAATTCAAAAATAAAAATCTATAAGCATTCCACATTTTAGTTAAAAATCGAGAAGCACCAATCAATTGTTCAAATCTTCTACCATATTTTTTATCAAATTTGCTTTCTGGAAGCCGTTCTTTCTCCTTTAACAAGAAATCATTATCAATTGGTTGTTTAGTTTGATTATTTATCCACGTAAATTCAAAAGGATAGTCATCACCAAGCGAACCCAAGGCTGCCCATTGTCTAATTGCATCTGGTCCGAAATCAAGCATTACTTCATCAGGTGAGACGATATTCCCATAGCTTTTTGACATATGTCTTCCATCCGGACCAGCAACCATTCCATTTATCATAGCTTCTGAGAATGGGTCTTTTCCAGTAAGTATTTTACATCGAAAAAGAGTGTAGAATAGCCAAGTTCGTATTATTTCATATCCTTGAGGGCGATGAACATCGGCATCTAAATATGTTCTCTTAAAAAAATTTTCATTATCTAACCATTTAGAAATTACTAAGGGAGTAATACTAGAGTCTATCCAGCAGTCACAGACATCTTTTTCACCTATTATCTGTTTATTATTACATTTTGGGCATGAAGTGACTGGTGGAGCAATTTTGACTGGATCTATTGGCAGATCTTCTTTTTTCGGAGTAAATATCTCTCCACATTGTTTACAATACCAAAATGGTATAGGGGTTCCGAAAACACGCTGACGTGAAATAACCCAATTCCAATCCAACCCATTAGCCCAATCTAACAATCTTTGTTTATGTTTTTTAGGATACCATTTCATACTTTCAGCAGATTGAATTATATCTTTCGTAAAATCTTTTACATTAATAAACCATTGATAAACCGGTAAGTATTCAATAGGTCTTCTGCAAGAAGAACGCTCAGAATGAATTATAATGCTATGTTCATAATCTTCAATTTTCACTATTAATCCCATTTTATCAAGATCTTTAACAATCTGTTCTCGAGCTTCTAAAATAGTAAGTCCTTCATATTTAGAGTTTTCATTCATAAGTCCGTTTTCTGTGAAAATCTGAATTTCATCAAGATTGTAGTCTAGTTTCCATTTTATATCCATTTCATCTCCATATGTACATACATAGACTACTCCCGTGCCAAAATTCATATCAACATTAGAATCCATATAAATACGGACAATTCGGTCAGCAATGGGAAGCTTAACTTCAGCGGCGGAAAGTTCATAATATCGGTGATCATTTGGATTAATTAGAACTGCAACACAAGCTTCCATGTATTCTGGTCGAGTGGTAGCAATAGTAATATACTCATTATCTCTTTCAACTAATGGGAGTTTAATATACCATAACTTTCCCATCTCTTCTTGATACCCTACTTCTGCTTTTGCAACAGATGTTTCACAGTTTACACAAAAATGAGTGGGAAACTTATCTCTATACAGTAAGCCTTTTTCGTAAAATTCTAAAAGAGAGTATTGAACTTTTCGTTTATAGTTATCATTCATGGTTCTATATGTAAAGTTCCAGTCAGTAGAATATCCTAACTCATCCAATTGTTTAGTCATATTATCTATATTGCTTTCTACCCACTCAATACATTTTGCTAGAAATATATCTCTGTTATCTTTAGAAATTCCATAATTTTTTTCAACAGCTAACTCTACTGGAAGTCCATGACAGTCAAATCCTTGTGGGAAATACACGAAATCGCCTCTCAATTTATGATAGCGAGCTACGAAATCAATCCAAGAATGATTTAAAATATGTCCCATATGAAGAGTACCACTTACGAATGGTGGTGGTGTATCAATCGAAAATATTTTACCCTTTTGAGTAAAATTAAACTCATAAATTTTCTCCTCTCGCCAAAATTTTATCCATTTCTCTTGGACTTCGTTGAATTTAAACCGCTTCGGATAAGTGCTTTCTTGTGCCATGTTATTTCTAATTTAAATATTAAACTAATATAAAAGTGTACAATTAACCATAAAATTTTAAGTTTTTTAATAAAAATAATGTAATTTAAGATTATATAGGTAAGTTTAAGTATAATCTTAGTGGACCTGGCGGGAATTGAACCCGCGGCCTCGTGAATGCGAATCTCGCGTTGTATTATTCTTCTATATACAATCACGCGTAGCAGTAGAGGTCAGATTTTGAATCCTAACATCTGCGACTAATCTACAGGCCCATTAATCTTGACTAAAATAACATGCTATAAAAAATTGTATAACTAAAAATTTTTTCTTTTTTAAAGTGTTAAAAAATCAATTTTAAGCCTAAGAATTTAAAATTACTAATATTGTGTTCGAGCGATAATATCATTTTGTGCAGCTCTTGTTAGTTCTGTAAACAAAACTGAATAGCCAGCAATTCTCACCACTAGACCACGATAACCATTAGGATTTTCTTGTGCTTTACATAACACCTCTTTACCAACAACATTAAATTGGATATGATATCCTCCAGTAGGCTCAAAATACGATTTAATCAACGGAATAAAAATATCTTGTTTAACATGATTTGGATGAAAATCAAGAATTAATGAAGTTCCATTAGTAATAAGTTCAGTATTCAACTTTTTAACCGAATTAAGTATTGCGGTTGGACCATTTTTATCTCTTCCATTAGTAGGTCCTACACCATTTGAAAGAGGATCTCTAGATTTTCGCCCATCTGCAGACGCTGCTGTAAAAGTTCCCAATGCTATATGAAAAGAAGTTGAATATACTCCTGGATTAAATTTACCGGCACGATAATTTTCATATTTAGAAATCTCATTGCAATATTCTCTAACAATATCTACAGCAATCTGATCTACATAATCATTATCATTCCCAAATTTAGGAACTTTATTTATAAAAAGTTCTCTCCACTCAGATCCTTTTTTTCCTTGGTAGGATCCTCGATAATTTTTCATAAGTATTGTTTTCATCTCTTCAAATGAGAGAAGATTATCTTCAAATACTAATTTTTTAATTACTGCTAAACTATCAGCAACTGTTGCTAAACCAATTAATTGGGGACCTGTAAAATTGTAAATAGCACCGCCTTTAGTTACATCTAAGCCGCATTCAATGCAATTATCGATTGTAGAAGATAAATAGGGTTGTGGATTGATTTCGGCAATCGTTTTATCAAGTGTATTCATCGTTAATATCATATTTTTTATGAGAAATTTCATCTGTAAAAGAAATGAATTCCAAAGATCTTGATAGGATTCAATTTCCTTATCTACTTTTATCCCAATTTCTCTTCTGAAAAACATATCGCTTCCATTTGTTAAAGCTAATTCTAAACATTTAAGAATATTAAGTTGACATGCATTTGTTGAGCCAAATGATTTACTTGGGTGCTGAGGTTCTACACATCCTATTGGTGCATACTCTCGAGCATCCTCGAGGGTAAAACCACGATTCACAAGACCTTGAATCATTACATCATCATTAAATAAAGCGATACTGGTGCCTATTTTAACTGATTTTGCAATTTTAACTAAAAAATCTTTTGGGGTGTTTTGGTGAATTCTTATTGAAAAAGTAGGTTGAACTGTTTGGAGATGGGAATATCCATCTAGTAAAATGTATGATAAATCATTCGTAGCATCATTTCCTTCTCGGTCTAGACCCCCAATAGTGACATTTTCTGTGATCGGAGGTCCTTCTGCAGCGTTAATTGCGAAGTAAAAGACATAGTTCCATAAAGTTGTTAATTTCAGAAAAAAACATTCTATTAAAAATTGAATTTCATCATCAGTTATAATTCCGATATTTATATCGTTCACATAGAATGGATAGAGTAACTGGTCAAGGCGACCAATACTGATAGCCAATCCTCCATCTTCTAGTCCACATATTAGATGATTGAAACATACTAATTGAATGGCTTCTTTAAAGCTTTTTGGTGGATGTTCAGAAATATTTGAGCAAATTTCTGATATTTCTAGAAGTTCCTTATGTCTTTTTGGATCTGTTTCTGTTTCTGCCATTTTTCCTGCTAAATATGAAAATCTTTGTATAAATGATTTGGCGGCTGTACATACAATAATAACAGATTGTAAGAAATATATTCTGGGAGTATCACCAGAAAATTCTTCCAACTTACTCTTTGCTTTATTAATCAAACCATTTAATCCATATTTTAAAATATTTTCATGACCTGGGAAAAAATGACCAATACCATTAGTTAATTCAGTTTCAACTAGAAATACGTTTGTATCCATAATATTTTTCACTTTTGGATCTAAATTTTCTAAGAACTGCTTTTTTAAGGTAGTTTCTTCGTTCTTCCAAAAAGGAATTATTTTTTCCATAAAAATTTGTTTGTCTTCATCTGAAATGTACATTTTCTGTGCAGAACGTTTTTCAAAAGTACTCATATCTTGTTCTAGAAAATCCACTCCTATCTCGGGATATAATGGCGTTCCAACATACTTACTACATCGATTTCCTATAATAAATTCATCTTCCCAGATTTGAATCGACATATTTGTTAATACATGGCTTATAGCTTTCGCAAAACGAATAATTGGATGTTCTCCCTTTGTTTTCTTATATGAATCTGTAAATAAATTAGCTCTTTCAATACAAATTTCATGGGGTTGCATCAACACTTTATCTTTCATTTTCAATATTCTTGCTTTATAATATGAAGAAGGAGGCTGTTCTAACTGCATTTTTTATCCCAAAATCTTTCTTTTTTAAGGGTTTTAAATTAACTAATAATTACATTTTTTAATAAATATATCGATGAAAATATTCAATTGAATATTAAAAGATTTAAAATTTGTTAAAAATAATTAGTTATCCTACTACTTTCTTTTGGGTAAAATAGAAGGCTCTTTTTCTCTTTATCCTTAAATCTTTTTATTGCTAAATCTAAATATTCTTTACTAATATCAATTCCAATGAATTTCCTTTTTAAAATACTACAAACTATACCAGTTGATCCAGATCCAACAAAAGGATCTAAGACAGAATCTCCTTCATTAGTACTTGACATAATTATTTTATTGAGTACTTACTATTTTCGATTTTTCTTTATTAGTTTTTATACTTCTTTTGGAATTTTTATTTATATATTCCTG
>JBHLJZ010000069.1:0-19482 GCA_048887165.1 Candidatus Hodarchaeota archaeon
TTGAACAAATGACCTAGTATGAATTAACAAAAATCATCAGAAGATTCCTACGATGAGACGCTTGCTAAAAAGTTATGGGATATAACCATTGAAATGGTCGGGTTATAATACTGAAACTTAATATAAATTTTTAGTATCTCTTATTTCGTTTGAAATCTTATTTTATTTTTAAAAAATTTAGATTCTTTGATATTTGAATAGATTCTTATTAGCAAAGATTAAATTCATATTAAGACTTAGAAATCTAATAGTAAATAAGGTAATTTAAAATATCCAATGTAAAGCTAAAATCAAAACTGAATTAGCTTGAAATTTTAGTGATAGTTCAAATTTAAAATTCACACCAAAACAATTATCAGAATATTTTCAAAAATCCTTGAATAAAGGTGAAGAGGTTTATACTGAGTTTGCTTATTTTGGTTTCTATTTATTTAAAGAAAAAGGGGTAGTTCCGGTAATAAATGACTTACTTCGTGAGAAATTCTTATCATTGTCAGAAAAAGGTTTTCTTAAATTGACTAAGAAAGGAGAATTCTTTTACAAACATCTTTATTCTGAAGAAATAGTAAAAGACCTAAAGGATCCTTTTGATTTCTTTTTTGAACAACAAATTAGTTTTGATAGTATAAAAACGAGAAAGCTTGAAATATTAGAAAAATTTTCACTTTAGTGTTTGGTATCGCTATAACCTATTTTAAAAGCTGTTCCTATAGGATCTCAATCAATAGAATTTATAATATTTTACAAATTTTAGCTATCTCTCAATTTATTTTTTTAACCATCAAAAATAAATTTAATAATCAAAAATAGAATTATATTAATATGGGGTTTTTTAGGAGAAAGAATGATAGAAAAAAGTTAAAGCGTGACTCATCTTACGTTAAAAAACAAACTTTAATCAAGCCAAAAGTTGAGGAAGAAAAACTTTTACCTGATTTTTTATTTAAAGTCTTATTAGTAGGACATAACGATTCAGGAAAGATTACCCATCTTGAACGTTTTGGCAACTCATGGTTTGAAGCAAATACGAAGCTAACAATTGGAATTAGTTTTGAAATTAAAGAGATTAAAATAGAAAATCTTTATATTAGGCTTCAAATATGGGATTTGGCTTCACAAGACCGTTGGAAACCTATGGTACCATTATACTGTAGAGGTGCATTGGGTGCCATTTTAATGTTTGAAATATCAAGTTCAGAGACTTTGGATAAGTTATCACAATGGGTTCAGATCATAAGGGAAAATACAAGAAACATTCCTATAATTTTAATAGGAAATTATGATGATTTAAATCATTTCCGTCAAGTTTCTGTAGATCAGGGTTTAGATTTCGTAAAATCAGAAGGATTAAATGGCTATTTCGAATGTAACGTTCTTATCGGTGAGAATCTGAATAAGGTTTTTGAGAGTTTAATAAGGATGATTATTAAAAAGTATGAAAATAAGTAAAAAAATGAAGTTTAATTCAACAGAATAAAATGAAAAAAAATGATATGATTAATATTTAGAAAGAACTTTAAAAAATCTAGCTTAAATAGGCCATAATTTCTCCAAGTTCTTTCATTTTTTTGGCGTTTTTTATTTTTAATTTCCCTGTAAGCATCTTTAATAACGCTGAAATTTTGGACATTTTGCCAAAATTAAAAAACAATTCACCTGTACATGCCATTGAAGAATCAACTTCAAGGCTTTTCAGTGTTTCTTTGTCGGTTAATATATGTTTAACATCCAATTTACCATTTTCAGCTGTAATTAAAGCACCATACTTTTGATCGGTAAGATTGTACAAAATTTTTAATGTTTTATCTTTATAATTTTCTTTGAACTCTTTTATATTATTAATAGGTGCCATTTGTTGCCATAGTAAACCTGCAAGCCCTTTTCTCACTTCTACTTTTGAAAATGGTGTAGGATTTTGTTTCCATTCATTAAAAGGTTTCTTATGTGGTAATTCAAAAGCGATCTCATCCAAATTATCGGCAATAGGCAAACGGCCATATGTGTGTGTAGCAGCGATGGCGGCATGAATATGTTCAGGCGGTGTGTCAGCTGGGACATTATTCAAGAAAATAGTTAAATTATAATCACGAGCAAAAGTATCGATATAACGCTTGATTGTACCTACAATCTTTTCTACCGGTCCATCACGGAGTAAACGAGCATTAATTCCTCCACTAACAATTACTTTCTCGCCTTTTTCCCGATACTTGTCTGTATAATCTCTAACAGGCTCCAGAGGGTATTCATGCCAGCGTCCCATACCCAGAGATACAACGGTTGCACCCTGACTCTCGATCATAACATCAAAACAACCGTGCAGCACCTCAACGTCAAATTTTTCCAGGCGCTCTTCACAATAGTCTCCGCTTGAACACATCGCCATCACACCAAATTTCTTAGCCTTTTCTGTTACTTCTAGATTATAAGGCAAAACCCATTCCTTCATCTCTTTAACAGATAAATTCGGTACTACTGCCCATGCATCAGGTCCTAAAGTATAAATGATATCACAATAATCCTGTTGTGCTCGGATATATGGAATTAATATATCGTCTACAATGAAATTAAACAGCTCGTGGGCAAATTCTGGTCTTTTTCTCATATCTTTGACCAATTTTGGGTAACTCCTCAATCCTACTGCCAAACTAAACGGCGCAGTGAATATACCCATATTTGTTCCATATTCTTGACAATAGTTGATAATGTCTAAGGCAAACGGTATCCGTCCATCCTTATACCAATCCACCTCTTTAGCTTTAAGCTTGAGCTTTCGCAAATCCTCAGGTTCCTTAATGAGAGGATCACGAAAGTCAATAGTGGGCATTGATTTCTCTCCATAGATCATTTTCCCGCCTAAAGCTTCTATTTCGACGTTGTAATTATCGCCCCAAGCATTAAAAAGATCCAGCTGATAATAACCCGCGACATCAGCTATTGTTTCAACCAAAGTTTTGGCGTCATAATAAAACTTTTTTGCAGGTATTCCAGCTAATAACATAGGATGGTCATGCATTTGAGCTCCAATTTGAATCCAAGGTTTTGGTCCTCTCTCAAGAAGACCTCCTAATCCCTTTTCCATTTCACCATGTTGAGCCAATTTAAACCACCCCCATAATTTTTTTAGCTTTTTCTACAGCATCAAATGCATCTTTTCCCCATGCATCCGCTCCTATTTCATCAGCAAACTCCTGAGTAATAGGTACTCCACCTACAATAACTTTTATATTATCCCTTAATCCTGTATTCTCTAGAAGCTTAATAATTTCCTTCATTTCCAACATTGTGGTTGTCATATAACAACCTAAACCTAAAATATCGGGTTTCAATTCTCTTACCTTCTCTATAAAAGTAGTTATTGATACATCCTCTCCTAAATCTATTACATCAAAACCTCCACTCCTCAAAGTTGCCTTTACCATTATTTTCCCTAAGTTATGCATATCTCCAGCAACCGTTCCTACTACCACTTTTCCTGAAGTTCCTAGATCCTCATGGGATAATTTAGGTTCAACAACTTCCATAGCTAATCGAAATGCCTCAGCACATAGTATTATATCAGTATGAAAATATTCATTCTTCTTCCATAAATCTCCAGCTTCAACAATACCTGGAATAATTCCCTCATTCATAATTTTAATAGGCTCTATGCCCTCTTTTAGCGCCTTTTCGGTTAGATCTCTTGCTAAATCATCATCTCCTTCAAGCACCGCAGTTTTTAAATTTTCTATTGTACTTGGATTTCCCATTTTTATTCCTCATTTTTGACAGTTTTTTCATTTTACAATAGTTCCATCCTTATATAAAAAATTAATTCTTTTTTCCAAAATTTAGTGGCTAATAGCTGGTTTTAAAAATTCAGGTATTTGTTTTATTAATTATGCCAAATAATCATACCTCTATGAGAAGATATTCAATAATACTAAGCTAATTGAAGCAATAAGAATTATTCCGAACATTATTACAAATGACCACTGTTTTCTTTGTCCATAGTAACCCGCTGAATTGATTACAGCATAAATTACTAGTCCCATTGCAAGAATAAAGAAATAACTTGCCCAAGAGAGGCCAATAAGAAGGAAAATTCCGCTCATAAGGGCGAGAATCCCCATAATCATTTCGGCAGTTATATGAAATTTTATTGCTACTGGTTCTGTGTTTAATTCTGGCACCTTTTTTGTTCGGAGTAGCATTATCCAAAGACCTATAATGCCTATTCCAATCAATATTGCGTATATTCCGCTTATTATTAAGATAACTATTTTTATCACATCTTTAAGTAATTTAATTAAAGAGGATAAGAAATGAATTCACTTAAAGATTTTTAATCCTTCAAAATTTATTATTTTATGTAAATCTACTCACAGAAAGGAATAAATTATACTACCTTCCTTTTTCTTATGTTTTTCAGTGAGTCGAATATATTTTTATAAGATAACTCGATTATTTAGTAAAAAAGCTTAGTTTTATAATTATTGAAAAAGGTTTTTATCTTTGAGAATCTTAGTCTTAAGTCACCGGAATCCGTTTTTTCCTCCATATATTTTTCTAAAAGTGCCTGAGAGTATAGAGAGGGATGATATCAAACAAGTTCCCTCATTAATGGATCTTTATGAAGATGGATTTTTCAAACATACGTTTGGAACTTTTAAAACAGCTAATCTATTGTTTGATATTCCAAGTAAATATTCAAGAACAAAAATTGAGCGTCTTTTAATTTCAATTATCGTTGACAATAAAAGTAGAATTGATACATCATTAGCTCAAAATCTTCTAGAAGGATTTGTCGAAGAGTTTAAAAAAATTAAAAAAGCCTACAAGGCTTTTTATCTGGACTCTCAAGTTTATCAAGGAGACCCAAATAAGTTAGAAGAAATTAAAACACTTTTAAATACTTTTAATGTATCTTTTCCAGAAGAGAGTGTTATATTTGAACAAAAAGAGGCAAAAGTGTTAATTTTCGGGCTTTCATTGGCGGGAAAAACAACCATAATTAGGACAAGGAGAAAAACTGTATCAAAAACATTATTTCCCACTATAAATGTAGATATTTCTAGAGTCTTAGTTAATAATGTATCTTTATTAACTTATGATACACCCGGACAAATTAAGTTTAAGGAAATATGGAAACCTTATCTAAACAAGCAAGATGGCTTGATTTTTGTTCTAGATGTTACAGATAAATTAAAGTTCGCAGATGCACGTACATTATTACATGAAGTAGTAGGAGCTCCAGAGCTAGCTGACTTACCGCTTCTTATACTTTTCAATAAAGTTGATATAGAGCAACCGAATGTGGACGATCTAATAGATGCTATGGAATTAGAAAAACTTGCTACTAAAACAATAAAATTTTTTTTAACAAGTGGAATTAAAAATATAAATATTGATGAGGCATTTGATTGGCTTTCAATTAAGATAGCAGAGAGAGTTGAAAGCTATACTCCAAGAACAGAGATTGGGATAATTTTTTGTCGTTGGGACGAAAATTTGGGGATTAAAATTGAATCAGTTTATCCTAAAAATGCCTTCGAGAATCCTGAATTGATTTCTATAAAAAGTTTTTCCATTTCACAATACATTTTTGGAGGAGGAGAATTTAAACGAGCCTCGGTAATTCTACCCTTTCCTCACTTAAATTCAAATGCTGCAATTTATTTTGATTACGTAGCCGATGAGAGTATTAGAGGCGGGCTATTACCACTATCATTAATTATTTATTACAATGATAATATTCCTAAAAGTGTTATATCCCAATTTAATCAATTCATACTTCAAAAATTTGATAGCATAAAAAGCGATTATTTAAATAATATAGAAGTATTGGAAATTCTAAAGGATATACATAGTACACTATCTAGTCAAATAGATATATATAAACCATCAATTGAAGCCCTTAAAATCGCTGAATTACGTTATGAAGCTTTATTTAAGGCTGCTCGAGACGCAATTTTGATAATTGATAAAAAATCAGGAATAATAATAGATGCAAATAGACAAGCAGAAGAATTATTTCAACTCCCTATTGAAGACTTTATCGGATTCCATTCAAGTCAATTATTAAGTGATATTATAAACATAGATTTTAATGAAGAGATATTCGATCAAGTTAATAATCCGCTTCCTTTAAGATTAGATGTCATTGATAATTCAGGTAATCTTATTCCAGTTGAAATAAATGCAAATGAAGTCCAAATGGGAGGACAAATCTTTATTCAATATATTATTCGAGACATTAGTAAGCGATTAGATGCAGAAATTAAACTAAAGAATTCTGAAATCAGATATCGTCACCTTTTTAAAGATTCACCATTTCCTATTATTTTAATTGATCCAAATGGTATAATAGTCGATTGTAATCCTGCATTAGAAAAAACTTTGGGTTATACAAGAGACGAATTGATGGGAAGAGGCTTCGTTGATGTTTCATTAATTCATCAAGATTATATGGTGGATGTTCTTAGAAGGTTTAGAAAAGAAGAAAGAGGCAAAATTTTTCCACCATTAGAAATTCAGCTTTACCAGAAAGATGGTTCTCTTATCTGGGTAAGTATGCAGTCTTCATTTGTAGAAATTGGTAATGAAACATTTTATCAAATAATTTGCCATGACGTAACAGAGCAAAAGAAAACAGAATTGGAATTAAAGAAAATTTCGAAATTGGGAGGTCTTATTGTAAGAATTACTTCAAGGTTTGTAGGTATAAAAGATTTTAATCAAGCAGTGTATGATTCTCTTCGGGAGATTGGGGAATTTATTAATGCTACGCGATCTTACATTTACATTTTTAATAGTAATTACAATTTTATGAAGAAACATTATGTTTGGCATAGTAAATTAATTTATCCCCTAATTGATTTGCCTCAATTTATTCCGATTAACAATTTTCCATGGGTAATCAATAAACTAAAAACATCTGATCATTTTTACATCGATGAAGTTGATAAACTTTCGAATGAGGCAAAAATCTTTAAGAATTTTCTTGAAAAGCAAAGAATTGAAAATTTTTTACTATTTGCAGTAAAAATTGATAATGTATTAGAGGGTATAATGTGTTTTGATAATCTTTCGGAAAAAGATTATTGGATAGAACAAAATATTGAAACATTAGGAATATTCTCAGATATACTTAAAAATGCGATATTACGTAAGTTAGCTGAAGACAATCTACGGTTAAGTGAAGAATCTTTTCATGATGAATTTGATAGAGAATATTTCTATAAAGAATTATTCATAAATGATATAGGTAATATCATAAATAACCTTCAATCATTATTAGATGAGTATCATAAGAAAGATAATCACATTGTGCCCCCATCTCCGAGAGAATTATTAAGTAATGTAAAAAGCCAATGTATAAACGCACAACTTTTGATCTATATAATAGAAAGATTATCATTACTTAATGATACAAAAATAGTAATTGAAAAAGTAGATTTATATAGAGTAATTGAAGATGTTATAGGTTTTATTACAAGTAGCTATACAAATAAAAAAATAAATGTTATTGTTGAACATCCAGGGGAACATTTATATGTAAAAGCTGATAAATTCTTAATCGATGTTTTTGTTAATCTTCTTATTAGTTCGATTAGATATAATCAAAAATCTTCAATTGAATTTAAAATTGTTATCTTTAAAGTCAAAGAAAATAATCTTAATTATGTAAAAATAAAATTTATTGATTATAAGAAAGAGATCTTAGACATCGAAAAAGAAATGATTTTCAAGAAGGCTAGAGAAAAAGATAGTAGGATTAAAGAAATCATTTTAGGATTTCTTTTAGTTGAGCGTATCCTAAATAATTACAAAGGAAAAATATGGGTTGAAGAGGGTAATTTTGTTATCCTAATTCCTGAAACATAAAAATAAGTTAGTCATAAAATGATTTCTCCAGGATTAAAAATAGTTTGATTTCTGAGTAATTGTTCAGGTACTTCAACTCCGATCATAAGGCAGGTGATAACATAAAAACAATTCCCTACACCATCGCCTGTTTTTGCTGATGTCTCCATGTAAAATAGATTGAAATCTTTTGTGAAATTATTAATTTCTTTGATAGAAACCGCTCTTTGCTCTGCTAAATCGTTTTTATTTCCTACTAAAAGTAGTGGTATTGGCGTTTTTACGTTGGCGCGTATCTCTTCTATCCATTGAAGAAGATGCTCAAAACTGGCATGCTCTGTTAGATCAAAAACTAAAACAGCTCCTAAAGATCCATGATAATACACAGGTCTTATTTGACCGAATCGTTCTTGTCCACCTGTGTCCCATAGTTGTAATTTACATATAATCGCTCCTTCAGCTGTTTCTATGGATATAGTTTTAACATGAAAATCCACTCCAATGGTCATTTTATAATCTTCTGTGAAAATTCCTTTTGAAAATCTAACAGATAATGAGGTTTTTCCTACTCCACCATCGCCTACAACAATTGATTTAAGAAGATACTCATAATCTTCAGCCATTTTATACCAGCAACTAAGATTTTCTTTTGTATTTCTATAATTTAATTTTAAATAATTTTATTTTATAGTTATTTATTTATTAGAAAATACCTCCTGTAATTTGATAATAAAAATTATTTTTCTCCTTTTTAGTTAAAAAATCTAAAAATTATGAAGCCTATCAATATTCCGAATGTAATTAGAACAATTAATTGTATATTAACAGTAGTAAATACTATCCCTTTTTTTTCTAAATAGAATTGATTTTTTTTATTTTTTTTCAAATTTTATTTATTTAAAACTAAAACTTCAATAAACAACTTTTAAATAATTTATTATCAATTTAAAAGATATTAACAGATTTTATCAAGGGTATAAAAATGTTGGATGAGCAGATTATTGATTTAGCAATAGCTTTCTACTCAATATTTAGTACGATTTTATTTGGATTAACATGCATTAAACGAAAGTTTCTTGGTATTTGGTTTATAGGTTCGATAAGTTTTTCGGTTGGAGCAGTCACCTTCTACTTTAGATTCCTGAATGAAATATTGCGGTTTGTTGGGGATATATTTTATATGGGCGCTATAATTATATTTATTTTTGGTTCATATTATGAGTATTATAGTGTTTTTATAAAGGGAATGAAGAAATCAAGGGAAATCGGAGTCATCTTTTTAGTTTTTACTAGTTTTTCGATAATTTCAATTCAAGTTTTAATGGTAATTTTACTGGTAATAGCAGCAGGGACACTAATTCGTATATATTTAAAACAGAAGAGTATTACGCGTATCTCTATGTTTTTTGCGATGATCATAGGGCTCTATTCGTTATTTACTACTATTCTAAATAATTTTGGGATAGAAGGTACATGGGAATTAAGTTATATTGGAAATATAATAGTAATCACATTTCTTTTAACAACAGCTTTAGCTGCTCCAATCGAAGATAGAATATTGAAAGCAGAAGAGAAACATCGGAAAAGTGATGAATTTCTATCAAATATCTTCAATAGTATTCAAGATGGTATCAGTGTACTCGATAACCAATTAAATATAGTCCAAGTTAATCCAACAATGGAAAAACGACATTTGTATGCGATGCCACTTGTGGGTAAAAAATGCTATGAGGCATATCATTTGCGGGATAAACCTTGTGATTTATGTCCTTCTCAAAAAACACTTGAAACGAATCAGCTGAGTTATGAAATTGTACCTAGAACCGGAGCGAATGGAAAGATAATTGGATGTAATGAACTTTACTCATTTCCCCTTATTGATACAGTCACAGGTCAAATGACTGGAATAATCGAGTATATCCGAGATATTACTGAGCGCGTAGAAACTGAACAAAAATTAAAAGATTCTGAACAAAAATTTCGACATTTATTTGAAGAATCTCCTCTGATGATTGTTTTAGTAGATAGGGATGGAAAGATTATCGATTGTAATAAGCAATTAATAAATCACTTAGAATACGAAAAGAGTGAAGTAATTAATAATAATATTAGAGATTTAGGTGATTTAATACCTTATGAACATTTAAATAATATCATTCAAAAGTTTAATCAAGCTCTGAAACTTGATTTTACTGAACCAGTTGAGTTTCAAATTAAGAAGAGAAGTGGAGAATTATTCTGGGTCAGAATACATTATTCTATTATACAAATAGAAGGAAAAACATATGTACAAGTCATTATAGAAGATATTGAAAATGAAAAGCAAGCAGAAATGATGGTTAAAAAGGAACTTAAAAAGTTAAAAGAGCTTGATATAATGCGTAAAAATTTAATCACGAGAATTTCCCATGAATTAAAAACACCTTTAACATCAATTTTCGGTATCTCTCAATTACTATTACTAAAACAAGATGATTTAAACATTCAAAGTATGTCTAATTTCATTACTATCTTATATCGAGGTAGTGTTCGGCTTAAAGCATTAATTGAAAATCTTTTGGATGCATCGAGATTAGATAGTGATACATTAGAGTTAATTAAAGAAAGGGAAAATATTGTCAGCATTATTGAAAACTGTATTAGTGAAATGATGCATTTAGCTAAAAGTAGAGATTTAACTGTATATCAAGAATTACCAGATGATTTATATTTTGAAGTAGATAAATTACGACTAGAACAAGCGATTATAAATCTTTTATCTAATGCAATAAAAAATACTCCACGAGGAGGTAATATTTTTATAAACCTTTCTGAAGATAACGGATATATTGATATTGAGATAAAAGATACGGGAGTTGGTTTAACAGATGACGAGAAGAAGATGTTATTTATAAAGTTCGGCAAAATTGAACGATATGGGATGGATTTAGGTGTTGATATTGAAGGTGCTGGTTTAGGTCTTTATATTTCAAAAGAACTTATTGAATTACATGGAGGTGAAATTATGGCAGAATCTGAAGGAAGAAATAAAGGGGCTAAATTTACTATTAGATTGCCAAAATAATGTTAAAATATAACATCTTTATAAGGTAAAAAAAAGGCTTAATCTATATATTTAGACAATATTTCAAAATCTGATAAGTTAAATGGCTTTGAGATAATTCCTACTGCTCCTAACTTTTCTAATTTTGCACTTACGTCAGCTCTTGGAATCGCTGTTAAAAATAGAATTGGAATGGATTTTTTTGGTTCATTTTCTCGTATTTTTTTTATTAGCTCATACCCATTCATATCTGGTAAAATAATATCTAACAAGATTACTTTAGGCTTGATTTTAGTTAATTCATCAAGACCTTTTTTACCGCTACTAACGAATTTAGAAGAATATCCTTCTAACTCAAAATAATTTGTGAGAAATTCAACTGTTTCTAAATTATCTTCAATAATTAGTATATCTGGATTAGAATTTTTATTCTTCATAATAAATACTTGAAGATCTAAACTTTGCTTTAAAAATTTATTTGCTATTTCCTTTATATTTTTTTGGATCAAGCATCATTTAAATAATAAATTGTAAAACCATTTTCTTAAATTGATAATTCATTTATTAGATTACATATCACTTCTGGATTGTTTGTAGAGAAGAGAAATGGTCTGCCATAATGAAATCTCAATTTTACAGCATTACCAAAATCCGTATTATAGGCTACTGAACCATCTAATCCGAAACGGATTCCTACTCCTCCATATATTCTAAAATGTGCTTTAGTAATATCGCAACTGGCAATTTTGCTTAAAGCAATTTTTTTATGGTTAAAAATACCATACACAACTTCAAGATAATTACTTGTTAACGTGATTTTTAGCCCCCGGTAGTTCCAAAATAAAAGGAAAATAATTAAACTTACAGCACCGAAAATAAGACTTATAAACCCCACTTCTTCTGGCATGAAAGCATAAATTATAATACCGAGAGAAATAATTAATAAGCAAACAAATAAGATTACAGCTTTTACAAATTTTCCTGCGGGAACCCATTCTTTGTATAAAATTTCATTATTTTTATGGATATCTTTTTCCCTACTTATACTAATCACCAATTAAAATTAATTTTCATCAACTTTTAAAGCATTTCAAAAAGTTAAAAATATATAGTATAAGAAAAATTATATTTGATTAGGTTGACTAAAGAAGAAATTATCGGATCGTATAAAATATCTAAATTCCCTATAGATAGAATTCCTACTCTTGACTTTTTAGCAGTTGGAGATAACAAACATTATGTAAAGGGACTAATAGAAGTTGATGTGACAAATGGTCGGCAACTCCTTAAAAATTATGAAATTAAGAAAGCTGTGAAGCTTTCATTTACTGCCTGGTTATTAAAGTGCATAGGCAAGGCAGCAAACGAATTTAAAGAAGTTCACTCACTGATGAAAGGTAAAAGGAAGATCATATCTTTTGATGATGTTGATATTTCAGTTCCCGTCGAACGATTAGCTAAAGGGATAAAGATTGTAATACCTGTTGTTATAAGAAAAACAAATAAAAAAAGCGTTAAAAAAATTCATGAAGAAATTAGATCAGCACAATCAGAGGAGATTGATGGAGCTACTGTGCTTGGAGAAAGTCCACTTAAAAAACGGGTTAAATTTTATACAAGACTTCCAAAATCAATAAGGAGATTCTTAATCAAAAAGCTATTAAAAAATCCCTTTAGGGTTAAGAAAATAATGGGTACTATTATAGTAACTGCAATCGGAATGTTTGGAAAACTCTATGGGTGGCCAATTCCGACTACTTCTCATCCACTTGCTTTCGCTATTGGAGGGATTACAAAAAAACCGGGAGTTATTAATGATAAGATTGAAATTAGAGAACATTTAACAATCACGGTCTTATTTAATCACGATGTAGTAGATGGTGCCCCTGCAGCTCGCTTTATTGACAAACTAAAAGATTTAATTGAATCCGGTTATGGATTAGTGGAATTAGAATAAAAAATTCTTGAAATTTTTCAAAAAGTTGAAAAGATTTTATTTAATATGATTTTTGGTTATTTTCTTTTATGTTGATTTAAATAAAAATAATCATTTACAAGGGTATAAAATTTTTTTAATACTTCTTTACCCCGATCTGTTGTGCGATATTTTATATTATCTTTTTCATTCACTTGTTCAATTAAATTACGAGATAGGAGAAAGTAGAGTGTCTCTTTTATAGCACTCGTCTTTAAACGTGTTCTTCTTAATAACCATGTTTGAGTTCTTTTTTCCCTTAAGCAGAATTCCAACACTTCCGCCCAGATTTCAAATTTACTACGTCTTGAAGAACCCATTGATTATCACCAGAATAACAATTATGGAGGCACCTCATCATGAAAAAAAATTGATTTTTCTTCTGAGAATTGTTCTACCTCTTGAGCCCATTCTTCTAATTTAGGGAATAATTTTTCCCATTTCACGATCTCGTTTCTTATTTTGATTGAAGTCATCAAATTTATTAACCAAGAAGTCATCATTGATAAAAATAATATTACACTAAAGATGTTTATTAAAAAATTCGCATTTTCAGCATCCAAAATACGTGTTGATAAAAAAGTGATATAAAAACCCGAAAAGAAATTAAGGAATAAGAAAGTAGTGACTAATTTAATTAAACTTGTTTTTTCTTTTGAATAGCGTTTAAAAAACGCATAAAAATTTGTAATATATGGGATAATTCCATCGTAGAGAGTAGATTGTGCTTTTTTATCAACTTTAGCTTGTTTAAGAGAACGATTCCCTCTAATTATGAATAAGCTATAAAAAATCATTTGTATTCCTAATTGAATAATCAATAAGAAAAGAACTGTAATTATAAAGATGGTCACAAAGGTTCCAAATAAACCATATCTTTGAGACAGATCAGTTGTAATTTGTCCAATAACGAGTAAATATGTCCATAGAATGGAAAATCCTAATGCGGATAAAAACAACAAGGTTAACGACCAGAAATGGACTTTAAATAACTGATTTATTCTTTTTAACTTAATATATAATGTTTTTTGACTTTGAATTAAACTGTTTTTTTCACTTTCGATTTTTTCCATAATTACACCTTAAAAGTTATTATAGTATATAAGGGAGCAAGTATATTTAAGTATGTAAGGGCAAATCGTGGCTAGAGACCTATAGTTCTCAATTAAATCAACATTTTAAAGCATATCAAAGAGTAAAAATTAACGAAATTAGAATAAAATATTTAATAAAGTAATTTATTCATAATTAACCTTAAAGATTGAAAACGTTCCATTAGCTTTTGCGACTAAGGTATCATCATTCCTTATCTCCGATTCAAGAACTCCAATGGATCGTCCTTTATGAATTACTTTTGTATCGCAAATTAAGGTGCCTTCCTTGACAGATTTGAAATAACTTATTTTAATTTCAATCGTTGCGCATAATTCCTCTTTTTCTAAAAAAGAATATAATGCAGCTCCCATACCTGTATCTGCCATAGAATATAATACACCACCATGTACCACATTATGTGGATTGAAATGGTTCTCATTTACTTTTAAAATACATTGGGAAAAACCCTTCTCGAACTTACTAAACTCAAGACCAATTAAATCTCCAAATTTATGAAATCCTTTTATTTTAAGAGGGAATGGTTTAGACATAATGATATAATAATCTTAGTTATTATATTAAGTATATTAAAATAGAAGTATTACCTTTTCGACAAAATTATCTGAAAGAAGGTTAGGAATTTTTTAATAAGAATTTGTTTTAATACAATAAAACCAGATTTATTTAGTTCTATGAATATATTTCTCTGCATTTCGAAAGAATGAGAAGAGATCTTCTCAATAAAACCTAGATAAAAGTTATAGAGAATCCGTAATGAAATTCTAGAAGGCTCATGATGTTCAAAAACCAAAAAAATCCCTTCCTTTTTAATTACTCGATGGATTTCGGATAGCACATTTAGTCTTTGATTTTTATTCATCTCATGTAGAGCAGCAGAAATCACAACATGATCAAAATAATCGTTTTGAAATTTTAATTCATTCGCATCCATTACCGCGAATTCTAAATTGGGATATTTATTCTTTTTTTTTGCCTGAGCGATTTGACCAATAGATATATCCACTCCTATCATTTTACAATCCTTATAAAGCAATTTTGCTAATAAAATTGTCAGTGTACCAGTTCCACAGCATAGATCCAATATTCGATCACCTTTTTTGACATAAGGACTCAAAACTTTAAAAATACTAGATCGAAGAATATTTTCTCCAACTGGAGTTAACCCAATCTTTAATCCAAAATCATACAATTTAGAAATAAACTTATCATATACTTCCTTATATCTTTTAGATTGATAATCTGTCATTTAAAATGTGATTCAATTTTGATAATGATAAATAAAAAGCAGAAATAAATATTAAAAAAACCTCTGTTTATTTATAATAAATAATAAATAAGAGAGATGGAAAGAGACCGAAAACTAACTGAGGAAATAGTTGAATTTTCTAAAAGATCAGGTCTTGATCTCATTGGTTTTGCAGACCCAAAAAATTACAATAGATTTAAGGAGGAGAATCGACCCGAAACTTATTTAAAAGATGTACAAACAGTAATACTGTTAGGTATACATTTATACGACATTATACTCGACGCTTGGAGTCAAAACCAAACTACTGGAAAGAGTTTTCATTATTTAGATTCAATTTTGGAGAGTCGAGCTCATAAAATAAAGGATTTTCTAATGAAAAGAGGCTACAAATCCAAAATTATACCCTATAATCCCGGTCTCTTTCTAAAAGATTCAGCAGCACTGGCTGGGCTTGGTCCTATAGGAAAGAATAATTTATTTATAAGTAAAGATTTTGGTTCTCAAGTTAGGTTAAGAGCAATCGTAACAGAAGCTCCATTGATTACAGGAAACCCAATTGAAATGAATGAATACTGTAAAGAATGTAATCTTTGTATTTTAAATTGTCCAGCTGAGGCACTAACGGATGAAGGGTATAATAAACAAGCTTGTTTATCCTATTGTTTATCTAATCTTTGGAAACTTTCTGACTATACCTCTATATGGTGTAATATTTGTATAGAAGCTTGTCCTCATAGTAAAAAAAGTGAAACTAGTAATCTTAAAGGACATTTTAATTGACTCGATCTTTTAAGGATATTCTTACAGAATATATCGCATTATAAAATTTTTTTATCTATAGTTTAAAATTATAAATATTAAATAAAATTGAAAGGATATAAGATTTAAAACAATCTTTTTTAATAAGGTGTATAGTAATTGAGTGATGAAAAATCGAAATCAGAAACTTTTATACGGAATAAACTTATAGGTCCTGGGTTAGGATTAATGATAATGGGGGCTGCTTATCTCATTTGGTGGTTATTATTTATTGAATATGCAATAATAGATCCCCGATGGGTACATAATATTGCTTATGCTATTATTATTTTAAATGTAGGTTTAGCGTGGTATCATAAATCCCCATTATCAAGAACTGTAGCGATGATTCAATCCATCATGCTCCCCGTAATAGGGAGTGGCTCATTTAATGCTTTAATCTGCACAATTATTTCTTCGGTAATCTTTATCATCTGGATTATCGTTGCGATTCGTGAAAGGACCAAAGGAACGCAAATTTTTGAAGAAAAATTAAGTAAAAGAGGAAAAAATTGGCTTAATATGCATACATTGATTATTGCTTGGATTTTAGTTGGTCATATGGGTTTGATGTTCTTTATCGTTAGATTGCCAATGGAAGCTCAACTATATAGTTATGGTGAGACTGCAGGATACCTGATGAATTTACCACCTGAGAGTTTGGAGTTCGCTACTTGGGCCTATAATATCGGATTATTTATTATAATAATGGCAATCTTAATAGAACAATATAAGATGGGATACAATATACAGAATAATCCCTGGCCAAGAAGAAGCTTTTGGATTGTTATTATTGTAATGGCTGCATCTTTAATTGCCTTGGCTATCCAAAGTGTTACTGTGGGGATGGATTGGGTTGATGTTGTTTATGGCTAAACCTTTTTTTTTATAATCTTAAAATTTAATAAAATAACTTAATTTACTTCAAATAATTAAAAAGACTAGTGCATTTTGAATGAAAAGAGAGGATGTTCCATTATCTCACGCCGGAATGGCTTCAGAATTTGAGCTTCAAAAAGAATATTATGACAAGGGTAAAATATTTATACTTCAAATTGAATCCACATTAAAATGTCCTCAATTATGCAACTATTGTTATGCGGGAAGCACACCCGATAGTCCGGATGGTATGAGTTCTGAAAAGATTAAAGAATTGTTAGATTCAGCTTCTAAACTAGGAGTCCGTATGATTGACTGGTTAGGAGGAGATCCTCTTGTAAGAAAGGATTGGTATGAATTATGCAACTATGCTTCGAACTTAGGTTTAATTAATAATATTTGGACTAGTGGTATTCCATTAGCAAGTCCAGAGGTGGCGAAAAGAGCTTTCGAAGTAACTGAAGGAGGTTTTATCTCAACACATCTTGATACCTTTAATCCAGATTTATATGGCATTTTGCATGGCGGTGAGGGCTGTAATGGGGACCCTAAAAATATTGAATTTATTCTCCAAGGAATTAATAATGTTTTATCTGCAGGAAAAGAACCTGGTGCAATGGTGAACTGTATTACATATACTTCGCCTTTGGCAGATGGAGATGCGAAGAATATGATATCTTACATGCAAGAAGAATTTGGTATTAAAACCTGCCTAACTTTATTTAATCCTGTAATACATCGTAATACTAATGCTTCTTGGGAACCAACAATTGCCCAAATTGAGGATGCATTTACACATAGAGATACAGTAAATTATCCTGAAGATCCATCGTGTGGACCTATGGATGTATCAAAATTTTACTGTGGAACAGTTATTTGTATAACAAGTGAAGGCTGGTTAACACCTTGTTCAGTTATTAGAACACAAGAATTTGGTAATGTAAATGATGAAAAACTTGAAGCATTAATTGAGAACCATAAAAAACGACTTCTTTTTTTAGACTTTAGAGACACTTCTAAACTTCCAGGAAACTGTGGTACTTGTGCTAATAATTCATTTTGTTTCGGATGTAGAAGTAGTGCTTATTATTATGGAGGAGATATATTAGCAGCTGATCCAAAATGCTATCAATACACATCTACTCTTCTTAGGGAAGAAGATTAGCAATTTTAAAACTCTTCTTAATTATTTATAATGTTTAATTTTAAATCTATTCTATTATAACTTATCAAAACTATTTACAAAAGTGTTTATATTGAATATAAAAAAGTATGATTTCTCTGTTTGGGATGTAAGTGAAGTTTATGCAGGTCCTGGAGGTAAGCTTTGGGAGCTCTTGATGGGTGAGCAAATACATGTTGGTGGACCAGATCAAACAGACGTTTTGGCAAAGAAGGTAGGACTTGACAAAGGGAAAGAAATCTATTTATTGGACATTTGTTCAGCCTTGGGTGGTCCAGCAAGACATTTAGCTGAAAAGTATGGAACTAGAGTCGTTGGATTAGATATTACTCCTGAAATGATTGAAGAAGCAAAAATACGAACAGAAGGAAAACCCTATGCGGATAAAATCGAATATAGGCTTGGCTCCGCTTTAGATATACCTGCTCATAAAAATACTTTTGATGTGGTTTGGGGTCAAGATGCCTGGTGTTATATTAGGGATAAACCTAGACTTTTAGAAGAGGTCAATAGAGTTCTAAAATCGGGAGGCACTTTAGGATTTACAGATTGGATCTGGGGATCTGCGAATGCACCTGATACTAATGCTGATTATTTAATGGAATTCATGGTATTCCCTGATATGCAAACTATTGATGGATATAGCAACCTTATAGAAAATGTTGGGATGAAACTTAAGGAAAAGGAAGACCTAGGTAATGATTTCGCTAATCATATGGATATTTATTTATCAATTCTAAAAAAAAATAAGCAGAATATAATAGCGGGATTTGGAGAAGAATTATATACTGAGGCAGAGAAAGGAGTGCTGGCTTGGCAGGAAGCAGCTCATAACAAATGGGTAAGTAGAGGCTTATGGATTGCCAAAAAGCCTTAGTTGTATTTAAATTATAATTAATTGGTTTTTTAATATGGTTTCTGCATTAGTCATCTTTACAAAGGTTCCAATTCCAGGATTAGTAAAAACTCGTTTGTCCAAGAATACGTGTTTAACAGAATTAGATTCCGTAAAAATTGCTGAAGCAATGCTTAAAGATACAATTAGTTTATCTTCAATGACAAAGACGGATAGAATCCAAATTGGTTATTTTCCTCATGAGAATGTAGGTAAACTTAATGAAATAATTGATACCGTTAGAAAAGAGGGTTATTTAAATAAATCTATAGATTTAATTCTTCAACATGGTTCAGATTTTAATCAACGGTTTGGATCGGTTGTAAAAGAATCATTAAAAAAAAATACAGATTTCGTTGTTATATTAGGAGCAGATTTGCCTTTTTTGGATCCTAAGGTAATTAATGATGCTCTAAAATATTTAGCTAAAAACTTGGATGAGAAGCCAGTAGTTATTGGTCCCTCTAGTGGGGGAGGGATATACCTCGTTGGAATCACTAAA
>JBHLJZ010000070.1:0-19444 GCA_048887165.1 Candidatus Hodarchaeota archaeon
AGTAACAAATTACCGCTAGAACGAAAATTCTGGTTAAAAAAAGCAAAAAAAATGCTATAATACTTATCATTATGAACATCATAAGGGCTTTTCTTGGACCGAATTTCTTATTGACAACTTGTACCAAGTAATATGCGAAAAAAGTAAAGGGCAACGTAATCGCACTTATTATCATAACCTCAATTCCCCCAACCCCAATAACGTCCTCAAAATAATAAACCTGAAAGGTTATAACTGTTGCAGTAACAGCACCCAAAACAAATTGAAGAAGTATGTAAAAAATAAATGATTTCGATTTGAGAACCTCCTTAATGAGCTTTTTAATTTCAGGAAATGTTTCACCATAGTATAATTTAATAGGTTCTTTTATTCCTTTTGCACCATATAACGCAACTCCAACTCCAATAATTCCCACAATAGTTAGTATGGCAACTATGACAGGTAAAGGAAAAGGATTTTCTTCTTCAACAAAAAAGAACATTATTAATAGATATGAAAAAATACCTAAAGTGGTTTGGAATACCAAATTTGTTGTAACAAGTGAAGCTCTTTCGCTATCGTCATCGGTGATTGAAATCATAAGGGCTCCCCTATTAATCATATTCATGGCAAAGCCAGTATCATAGAGTACAAATGCAAGTAGTAAAAAAATAAAAATCAATTCGTAAGGAAAATTTGGACTCATGAAAATCATTAAAAAATATCCAATAGCCACGAGAGGAAGGGAGCGAATTAACCATCTCCTTCGTTTTCCTTTCCCTTCAATCGGTATTGTTCGATCTGAATAAAATCCTATTATTGGATCATTAATGGCATTAACTATTGCAAATATTAATTGTACGATTCCATATAATAGAGCGGGAAATAATATAAAATCAGTATAAAATTTTAGCATGGCTCCATCTATCATGCTTCCTATAAATGTCAATCCGGCAATCGATAAACCAAAATACATCTTTTGACTAAATGGAACTTTTTGGATCGAATTATCTCTTTCTCCCAAATTCTCATATTTCCTTTCAGACATAGAATTAAATGCTTTAATATTATCTACTATAATATTTAATTCTCGTTCATTTTATAAAAAGATTGTAATAAATATTATTAGAATTCCCTAATTAATTATTATAATATTGTAAAGAACACTGGAGAAGAACAAAGTAATAAAAATGTAGATGAAATATGATTGAAAAAGATATTCCGCCCAATATTGTAATTTTTATGCCAGATTCAATGAGAGGGGATACTATTTCGTTAGGCGGTACTATAAATCCTTATATCAAAACACCTAATATAGATAAATTAGCTGAAGAGGGTTTAGCATTTACAAATTGTTTTAGTGTTAATCCAGTATGTGTACCTTCAAGATGTTGCACATTCACTGGGCAATATGTGCATTCCATTGGACATAGAAGTTTGTATCAGTTATTACAACCATATGAGGAAAATTTATTTAAAATTCTAAAAGAAAATGGATATCAAGTTATCTGGGCTGGTAGAAACGATTTATTTGATAAGGATTCAATAAAATTGAGTATCAGTAAACAGATACGTATTAAACCACGATTCTATAAGTTAAATCCATTTCCCATAGACCATTACTTAAGAAAATCATTTTATTATGGTGAAACAACTAAAGAAGAATCAGAAGATATTGATTTCTTTATTATTAAAGATGTATTGAAATATTTAGACTCAAATGTAAATACTCCTTTTTGTCTATTCATTGCTTTAAATTTTCCACATCCTCCTTATACTGTAGAAGAACCATATTTTTCCATGTATGATCGCAATAATGTCCCTGCACCTATAAAATCTAAGTTTGATGATAAACCTGAATATATGAACTTAATTTATGAAAGATATGGATTAATGAACCTTGAAGAAAAAGATTTTAAGGAAATTGTCGCAACCTATTATGGGATGATCAGTAGAGTAGATTACCAGCTAGGAGAAGTAATAGATAAGCTCAAGGAAATAGGAGAATATGAAAATAGTGCTGTTTTTTTTATTTCAGACCACGGAGATTTCACAGGAGATTATGGGTTAACTGAAAAATGGCCAAATGCATTTCAGGATTGCCTTATTAAAGTACCATTAGTAGCAAAAATACCAGGAGTCTTTCCAAAAACCAAAATTTTTAACCAGATGATCCAGACAATAGACATTTTCCCAACTATACTTGATATTGCTCGAATTCAAACGCTATACACTCATTTTGGAAAAAATCTTATTCCTCTTATTAAAGGAGAGATCGATAAAATTAGAACGGCCGTATTTGCTGAAGGAGGTTATAATGTAAATGAACCACAGTGTTTTGAAAATGTTATTAAAAGCCCGGATATTCCTCATGTGGGTATTTATTACGACAAAACTAATATACCATTTCAAATACCTAAGTCTGTTGCTCGTTCAGCAATGATTAGAACAGAATCGTGGAAATTAATAATACGAGATACTGGAAAAGAGGAATTGTATAATTTAGTCCATGATCCAAGTGAGGTCAGAAATTTAATTGATGATAAATCATATAAAAGAATGAAAGCTGAATTAAAGGAACTATTACTTAGATGGTATTTGCGAACTAGTGATAATCCTCATTGGAGAAGAGCACGTTATATTTAAAAGATATAAAACTAAACAAAATTCCTTATTTTTAAAGTATATTATTTCTAGATTTTAATCATTTATTTGTGTCCTCTATAACATTCCTTTTGTTTGAATTTTTTTCTTAATCTGAATTACTTATTTTTCATGAGTAAATCAATGTTATTTTAAGCAAATAAACTAATCTTATTTTTTATATAATAAAATTTGTAATTTCCACTTTATTTATGCTTATATTTAGTGGTGGGTTATTATTCCCTTTAGAGAATTGATAATCTTAATAATGAGTCCCAAATTAATTATGATGATCAATTAAAGATTGTTATTTAAAGGTCACATAGTATGAAAAAAAAAGTAATTATCATAGGCGCTTTAGGAATGGATTTTCATGTTTTCAATACCGTTTTCAAAGATAATGAAGAATATGAAGTCGTAGCTTTTACTATAGCGGGAGAACAAAATGTAGGAACAGTAGAAGAAGATGAACGAAGATTCCCTGCAGAATTAGCCGGTAAGCTATATCCTAAAGGAATACCTATGATTCCTGAAGAGGCTCTTGAACAAGCAGTCAAATTACACAAAGTTGATGAAGTTGTATTTGCTTACAGCGATGTTTCTCATGAAGACGTAATGCATAAAGCTAGCAGGGCATTATCTGCGGGAGCCAATTATCGTTTAATTTCGGGGCGATTTACTCAGATAAAGTCGAACAAACCTGTTATTGCTGTGTGTGCAGTTAGAACCGGTTGTGGAAAAAGTCAAGTTTCTAGAGCAGTATATCGATATTTGAAAGGAAAAGGATATAAAGTTGTTGCCATAAGAGAACCAATGCCTTATGGGGATTTAATTCAACAGAACGTTATGAGATTTGAAAAATACGAAGATTTGGATAAATTTGATTGCACAATCGAAGAAAGGGAAGAGTATGAACCTTATATAAGGCAAGGATTAGTAATCTATTCTGGAGTGGACTATGAAAAAATTATAAGAGAGGCGGAAAAAGAAGCAGAAATTATTGTTTTTGACGGCGGAAATAATGAAATCTCCTTTTATATAACAGATTTACTTTTTATAGTTGTAGATCCACTACGACCGGGACATGAAATAAAATATCATCCTGGAGAAGTTAATGCTCGTTATGCAGATGTATTTGTTATTAATAAAATGAATAGTGCTAAACCAGAAGATGTAAAAGTTGTTGAACACAACCTAGAAGAATTAAATCCGAATGCGGTGAGAGTATTTACAAATTCTATCGTTAAAGCCGATAATCCTCTTAAAATAAAAGGAAAGAAAGTTATCGTAGTAGAAGATGGTCCAACATTAACTCATGGAGGAATGGCAATTGGGGCAGGTTACGTTGCAGCAAAAAATGCAGGAGCAAAAATAGTGGATCCTAAACCTTATCTAACAGGAACAATGAAAGATGTATTTGAGGAATTCCCACATATTACTGAGATCGTTCCTGCAATGGGCTATAGTGACGAACAAATTGAAGATATGGAGAAAACCCTAAATAAAGCAAAATGTGATATTATTGTTAATGGTAGCCCCATTGATTTAGAGAAGTTAGTTAAAGTAAATAAGCCAATTGTAACAGTTAGGTACGATATTGAAGCTGTAAAGAGTCCAACTATTGAAGAAGTTTTAGATGATTTTGCTCACAAATTCTTAAAATAGCAAATTTTTTAAAAAATTGAGGGCATATACTTATATCAAAATCACCCTCTATTCGAATGTTTTATATTATTTAATCAAATTTTTATGTATTGGTGATATTATTTGATCCTCGCAAGAAGAGAATATCAAATTCCTGAAATCCAAAAAGGATATGCAAATCAAACCTTGTATATAAATTTAACAACAAACGAAATCCTTATTAAACCAGTCATTCATGAAATGAAAGAAAAGTTCATCGGCGGAAAGGGTTTTGATTTATGGTTAATGTGGAATACACTTCCTAAGGAAAAAATAGTTAAATGGGATGATCCAGAAAACGAGATTTGTATCTCTTCAGGACCATTAGGTGGAAATATTTTTTATCCTGGCTCTGGAAAGTCTATTGTTACAACCATATCTCCGTTAACGGGAATTGTAATAGATAGTAATGTTGGGGGATATTTTGGTCCATATTTGAAGTTTTCTGGTTTCGATGCAATTGAAATTCAAGGTAAATCAGAGAAAGAAGTAATTATTTATATTAATGGAGTAAAAGGATATGTTCAAATAGAGTCTGTAGAAGATGTTGATGGACTTTCAGAATATTCTCATTTACTTACACAGCAATTAACCGCACAATTTGCCAAAGAAGAGGATGAAAAGCAAAGAGTATCTGTAGTAAGTACCGGTCCTGCAGCTAAACATACAAAATGGGGAATGTTAAATTTCTCTTGGTTTGTGAAGGGACGTAATTGGGCATCTTATAAACAAGCTGGACGAGGGGGAATTGGAACTGTTTTTGCAGATAAGAAAATAAAAGCTTTAGTTTGTCGTTCCCCAAAAGTAAATATCAACTCAAATAATCCAGATAATCTTGAAACCGCAAGAGAGCTAGGGAAAGCTCACAGCCAAGAAATAATGAAGCTCGATCCCATTCAAAATGAGATGAGGCGAGTTGGAACAGGTCATCTTCCTGATATAATGAATATAACTGATTTACTTCCAACTGAAAATTTTCGATTTGGAAGACATAGAGAAATTGTTGGGAAAGAGATTCCTTATAGTAGAGAAGAGATGAGGAAGATTTATTCAGGTCGAGAAGGAGCTGATGGTTGTTGGATAGGATGTACTGTGAGTTGTTCTCATTATTCAGAAGGTCATGAAGTATTAACGGGACCATTTAAAGGTCAGAAAGTGATTGTAGATGGTCCTGAATATGAAACTATCGCTGGATGTGGCTCTAATTGGGGAGTATGGGATCCAAAATGGGTTCTTGAAACTAACTTTTATTGTGATACTTATGGATTAGATACAATAAGTTTAGGAACCGGCATTGCATTTGTAATGGAATGCTATGAAGCAGGTATTTTGAATAAAGAAATAACAGGGGGTCTTGAACTTAATTTTGGCTATGCTGAAGCTGCAGTTGAATTAATCCATCAAATGAGAAGAGGAGAAGGCTTTGGAGTAATTGTGGGAAAAGGTATAAGAGAAATGAAAAAGATATTTGCTGAAGATTACGGAGCAGATCCTCAATTCCTACAAGATATTGGAATGGAACATAAAGGCTTAGAATTTTCAGAATATGTTACAAAGGAATCTTTAGCTCAACAGGGAGGCTATGGTCTTACCAATAAGGGGCCACAACATGACGAAGCATGGCTTATTTTTGAGGATGTTATCAGAAATTCAATTCCCAGATTTGAGGATAAAGCCAAGGCATTAAAGTGGTTCCCATTATGGCGAACGTGGTTTGGATTAAATGGATTATGTAAACTTCCATGGAATGATATTCAACCGACATCTCAAGGAGATTATCCAATTAAAGATCCAGAAACGGGTGAATTGGTTAGAGCTAAAGTTCCAGATCATGTCGAATGGTATACAAAATATTTCTCAGCAGTAACGGGTCGGAAAGCCACAACCGATGATCTTATTAAAATGTCCGAAGTAGTATATAATTTCCAGAGAATTTTTAATATAAGACAAGGGAAAGGACTTCGTGAATACGATTCAAATTTGCCCTATAGAGCAATGGGACCTGTCACCCCTTTAGAATATGAAAGTCGGGCTGAGATGTACGATGAACAACTTAAAGAATTAGGTATAAAAATATCTGATAAAACCACTGAAGAAAAGATTAAAGTTTTAAGAGAGTATCGAGAAGAACAATATTCTAAACTTCAAGATGCAGTCTATAAAGAAAGAGGATGGAATCAAAAAGGATGTCCCACAATTGAGAAAGTGAAAGAATTAGGTATTGATTATGATGATGTAATTGCGTTTATAAAACCATATCAATAATATTAAAACTTAAATTATATTATAGTAAGATTCTAAATGGAACATATAACCAAACATCCCATTTTAGAAATACCCCAAAGAAAGAAGATTAAATTTAGCTTTGATGAAAAAGAATTGACTGGGTTTGAAGGGATGGTTATATCTTCCGCGCTTTTTCTAAATAAGATTAAAATATTTGGTCATCACGAGAAGGATGGAAGTCCTCAGGGAATTTTTTGCGCGAATGGACAGTGTTCTCAATGTAATGTAATTGCAAACGGAATTCCTGTAAAAGGTTGTATGACTCCTCTTAAGGAAGGGATGGTTATTGAGAGTTGTAATGGCTTACCTGAGTTACCCTCCAATGATAAAGAAGTTAAACTAAAGGATCCAAAAATAATAGAAACTGAAGCATTGGTTATCGGTGCTGGGCCAGCAGGACTTTCGGCTTCCAAGATTCTAGGTGAACATGGTTTAGATGTTATTTTAATTGATGATAAAGATAGACTTGGAGGAAAACTAGTACTCCAAACGCATAAATTTTTTGGTTCTGAAGAAGATGTATATGCAGGGAAACGAGGTATTCATATCGCAGAAATTTTGGGACATAATATAAAACAATTAGAAAATGTAAAAGTTTGGCTAAATAGTACTGCTTTAGCAGTCTTTAGGGATAAAATTATAGGAATATTGAAAAATGGTAATGAATATGTTTTAGTCAAGCCTCAATTCCTCCTAATAGCTACAGGTGCGAGAGAAAAAATGTTAGTTTTTCCTGGTAATACACTCCCTGGTGTTTATGGAGCAGGTGCATTTCAAACTCTTGTTAATAGAGATTTAGTAAGAGCAGCAGATAAAGTTTTTATAATTGGAGGCGGTAATGTTGGACTAATAGCAGGTTATCACGCAATTCAAGCAGGTATCAATGTAATTGGTTTGATTGAGGCATTACCTTATTGTGGAGGCTATAAGGTTCATGAAGATAAACTTCGACGGTTAGGAGTTCCAATATTTACTAATCATACAATTATTTCTGCTAATGGAGATGAAAAGATTGAATCAATTACTATTGGGAAACTTAATGAAAATGGAAATTTCATTTCAGGAACAGAAAAGTCTTTCCCATGTGATACAATCTTAATTGCAGTAGGTTTGAATCCAGTCGATGAATTTTATCATAAAGCAAATCAGTTTGGAATGAAAGTATGGGTTGCAGGTGACGCTCAAGAAATTGCTGAGGCTTCTGCAGCAATCTTTACTGGAAAAGTTGAAGCATATAAAATACTTAGGGAGAAAGGTATTAAATTTTCAGAAAGTATTGATGATCTCCAGAAATTTGCGAACCTTATGAAAGCTAGACCTCCTTTACCAACCCAATCTATTAATTTAGAAAAAGAAGAAGGGATTTTTCCACTTTTTCATTGTAATCAAGAAATTCCTTGTAATCCTTGCACATCAGTTTGCCCGCAGGAACAAATTGAAACCATTGATGGATTAATTACTCAATTACCATTTTTTAAAGATAATAGAGAATGTTTGGGATGTGGTAAATGTGTAGCGGTGTGTCCCGGTTTAGCCGTTACCTTGATAGATTATCGAAAAGATGATAAAAATCCGCTAGTTACCTTTCCTCTAGAATTAGTTTCAGAAAAATTAGAGAAAGGAGAAAAGATCTTTGTTGTAAGTAACGATCAAGAATTGGGAGAATTTGAGATTTATCGTACCAGAATCCTTAAAGAATTCCCAAAAACCCAATTAATAAGTGTTAAATTACCAAAAGAGATAGCAAAGAAAGCTGTTGCAGTAAAATTACAAAAAGCCACTTATTCTGAATCAATTAATATCTACCAAAAAAGTTTTACAGAAAATGATGTTATTGTCTGCAGATGCGAAAGGGTTTCTGTTGGAGAAGTTCGAAAATGGATTCGTTATGGAGTGAGGGATTTTAATGAACTCAAAGCTTTAACTCGGGTTGGTATGGGAGCATGCGGAGGAAAAACGTGTACACCCTTAATATACCGGATCTTTCAAGAAGAAGGGATAAAAATTGAAGATGTCACCCCAGGTACCATGCGACCTTTATTTATGGAAGTGTCAATGGGAATTTTTGCTGGGGTACAAGAGAAAAGGATGTGAAACTATTCTTGGTAGAATATGATGTAATAATCATTGGAGCAGGAAGTGTTGGTGTTCCAACTGCTTTAGCAACATCTAATGAAGGCTTAAAGACTCTGGTGATTGATTTCTTACCTTCTGTAGCACAAGGTGATAATAAACATGCAATCGGAGGGATACGTGCTACTCATACTCATAAGGCGAAGATATGGTTATGCCAAAGATCCATTGAAATTTTTTCTACTTGGGAAGAGAAATTTGAGAATGATATCTGGTGGATAGATGGTGGTTATACATTTCTTGCTTTTAATGAACAAGATGAAATTCTTCTTAGAGAAAATGTATTAAAACAAAAGAAATATGGATTGAAGATAGATTTCGTTGGGGTAGAAAAGATCAAAGAATTAATACCGGGAATCAACATTAATGGACTACGAGGTGGAACTTATAGTCCTGAAGATGGAAATGCATCTCCATTATTATCATTACACGCTTTTTATCGTCAATCAATGAATTATGGAGCAAAATATAAATTTAAAGAACAGGTTATTGATGTTTTAACTAAAAATGATAAAATTGTCGGAATAAAGACTAATAAACGAAGCTATAAGGCAAATTATGTTATAAATGCAGCAGGTGCTAATGCCAGAGAGGTAGGAAAAATGGTAGGCATTGATTTACCAGTATTACCTGATTCTCATGAGGCTGGGATCACGGAACCAGTTAAAAAATTTTTCGATCCAATGGTTGTAGATATGCGTCCTTCTAATGATCCTTTATTTGGAAATTCTAAAAATTATTATTTTTATCAGAATAAAAAAGGAAAAATTATCTTTTGCTTAACTCCTAATCCAAGTATTGTTGGAAAAGATCGTTATGAAACCAGTTCCTATTTACCACAGATATCAAAAAGAATGATAGATCTATTACCAAGATTGCGAAATATTAAAATTAGAAGAACTTGGAGGGGTTTATATCCAATGACACCTGATGGGAATCCTATAATCGGATTAGATGATAATACCGAAGGATATATTAATGCTGTCGGCTTATGTGGGCAAGGTTTTATGATTGGTCCGGGTCTTGGTGAACTTTTAAGTCGTATTATAACTGAAAAGTTGTCTGCTAAAGACGAAGAAATGTTAGAAAGCTTATCTAATAATCGTGATTTCTCCCAAAAAGAAAAATTAAAGTAAAAATTTAAAAGAAAATTTAGATATAAATTCAAGAAATTGATATAAAAAAATAAGAATTGAATAAAAATGGTTAGACACTTAACAAAAATCTCTGACTTTTCAAAAGAAGAATGTGAGAAAATTATTAATAAAGCAATTGAAATTAAAAAAAATCCAAAGATGTTTAAAAATTCACTAGAAAATGAGACCCTATTAATGATTTTCGAAAAACCTTCCTTAAGAACACATATTTCTTTTGAAACTGGAATGCAGCAACTAGGTGGGCATGCAATATTTTATTCTATCAAAGATTCTCCTCTCGGAAAGAAAGAAAACATTCAAGACACTGCTAGGGTTGCTTCTAGATATGTTAATTTAATTGGAGCTCGTGTATTCAAAAGACAAGATATATGGGACCTTGCTAAATATTCTAATGTTCCTATAATAAATATGTTAGATGATTTTGCACACCCTTGTCAAATTATCTCTGATTTTTTAACAATTAGAGAAAAAAAAGGGCGATTAACAAACTTAAAAATGTCTTATTTTGGAGATGCTCATAATAATGTCACTTATGATATAATGAGAATGTGTGCTATGTTTGGATTGACATTGGATGTTGCTTGTCCGAAAGGAGAAGCCTATACTCCTGAACAATTAGTGCTTGGTGAAATAAAAGAGCTGGTAAAAAATACTGGTGCTGAAATAAAGATAGTTCATGATGCTCTTGAAGCTGCGAAAGAGTCTGATATATTATATACCGATTCTTGGATGTCATATGGCATTCCACTCGAACAAGAAGAAGAAAGGAAAAAAGCATTCATGCCTTTTCAAGTTACAAGTAATATATTAGCAAATGCAAAATTAGATGCCATCTTTATGAATTGTTTACCAGCAATGCGAGGATACGAACAAACCGCAGATGTTATTGATGGAACACAGTCTGTTGTGTTTGATGAAGCTGAAAACCGCCTCCATGGTCAAAAAGCAATAATGCTTTTTTTACGCGATAAATTTTAGTAATAGTTTAATTTTATTAGATTTATATAGATAGAGATAATATCTATCATATAAATTTTAGATAATTTAGTTGAAAAAAGGGAAGATTAACTACTTGAATCTTTAAGGAAATTTTACACGAAATAAGAGAAAGAGCCTATGTGAAAGAGAATTGTTATCAAAAGAATTGATTCAAGCAAAACAACTTATAGAAGAAGGAAATATTAAGGAAGCCTCTCAAATTGTTTTAGAATTAGAAAAAAGAGACGACTATTCTTCTCAAGATTTACTCTATTCTAAACTTTTAAAAGCAATGATTTTTGACAGATCTTCAGAATATTCAAAAGCTGTAAAATATTCTAACCAAGTATTAGAAGAAAGTCAAAAACAGAGCGATTCATTTTCATATTTAGATGGTTTGTTGATTCAAGCACATTCTCTTGTAATGATGGGGGATTTAACTCGAGCTAACACTATACTAAAACAAGCTAAGAAAGTGCTTGAGAACCTTAAAAAAGTATCAAAAACAGATCTCAGAGAAAGAGAATCTTTCATGGTAAGAATAGATACTCTTAGTATAGCACTTACGGGAGGACCTCGTCTTGGTCTTAATGGAAATCAAAAAGCTTTAGAGCTCGCAAAAGATAGTGATGATAAAGGCCTGATAGTTCCCTGTCTTTTAAATCTTGCTGAAGATTATCAAGCTTTAGGAGATTATGATAAAGCTATATACTATGCAAAACGTGCTATAGAAGTTAGTTATCCCCCTTATATATTAATATTATTGGGACTTTTGATTGAAATTTTTCTTATTAAAGGTGATGTTCTTAATGCAAAATTTTATTTCCAACAGATGAGTGAAGTAAGAGAAAAAGATCAAAATAAATATAAAAATTTAATATATCAATATTATGAAGCTTTAATATTGAAAACGAGTTTGAGGGCAAGGGATCGAATTAAAGCAGAAGAATTATTTAAACAAATGGTTAAGGAACGTCTTCCTTTCCTTCCTTCTTTCAATATCAAAGCTATAATAAATCTTTGTAGTCTACTACTTACCGAATTAAGTATAACTAATGATTCAGATATAATAAACGAGATAAATCCATATATTAGAATGTTATTAAACTTTGCTGAACAACCAGAAACTTTTTTTACTTACTACTTTGCTGCCGAGACATATCTCTTACAAGGAAAATTATATCTTTTAACATTTAACATAATGAAGGCTAAACGCTCTTTAATTCAAGCCCAAAAAGTAGCGAATAGATTTGGTCCTAGTAAATTAGCCACAAAAATTGTTAAGGAGTATGAAGATTTACTCAAAAATGAATATTTATGGAAAAAGTTAAAGGAAGAAGAGGCATCCATGGCTGATCGTATTACGTTAGCTCGTTTGCATGAACAAATTGAAGGAATGATTCGAAATCGTAATATATCAACTTTTTATGTTAGAGATAAGAAAGTGGCAATTACTAAAGAAACTAAAATTTGCTTAGTCTGTCGGAGCGAAGTGTTAAGATTCTCATATATATGTCGATGTGGAGCTATATATTGTGAAAATTGTGCTCGAGCAGTAACCGATTTAGAGAATGTTTGTTGGATCTGTGATACACCTATTGATTATTTAAAACCAATTAAAGTTTATGAAGAATCGAAAGAAAAATTAAAAGGAAAAAAAAATAAATAGAAAAATTCTTAGAATAATTTTCCACCTAAACCTTACATAAACATCAAAATAAACTCTTCATGAGAAAAATTTTAAATAAGAAGCAGAATATTATTATTTTTTATTTATACTAATTTGTAGGAAATATTTAATGAAGATCTTAATTGTTGCGCTCGGTGGAAATGCGCTAATTAGATTTGGAGAAGAAGGAACAACAGAAGAACAATTTAGAAATCTAAAAGTCCCTTTGAGTCAAATTGCAGAGCTTTCTCGAGATTTCAAGGTTCGAGTTTCTCGGCTTCCTTTTTCTGTTTATATTGCTCTTTTTGTTCGGGAGTGAATTCTTTCTTCTTATACACTTTATCTTTAGCATTTTTATTTCACTCTCCAAAATAAATTAAAATTAAAAAAAAGAAATTAAATTTGAAATGTAATTAGCAATATACTTGAAAAAATGCATAATATCTCCATTGTGAAAGATTATAACTATCTTTTCTTTAAACTGATCTTGAATATCATGAGGGAGATCAAGAATATATTCATAAATTGTTCCCAGCGTCATATAATTCCATATCCCTTTATCGTTAGTAAATTCAATAACGGTATTGTCTAAGTCTAATCCTTTCTCTTCTAAAAAAGTTTCAAACCATTGTTTAAATTTCATTTGGTCTTTCACTCTCCTTAATGTTTAGTTTTTCTAAAAATTTGGTTATCTTTGTAACGCATTGTTCGAACTCGTTTATTTCGAATTCATCGTTATTGAATATTTAATTAATGAAGGTTATGTAAAAGATTTTGTAAAAGAAGATTTTTTAAAATCGTTTCTAGATGTAAAAGAATATGAATCTTTAAAAAAGTTAGAAAAATTACTAAGAAAAGAATCTAAGATAGTAGAAAAAATTATATTTTTTAAGCAATCTTCCTCGTCTCAATTTTCTATTACGTTTAAAAATAAAAAGTTAGTCGGGCTTGACTTGAGATGTAATGGATTAACTAAATTTCCAATGTCAATCATACAGTTTAAAGAGTTAGAGAAATTATTTTTAGATGATAATTCTTTTAGGATTATTCCTTCAAGAGTCAAAGCTTTAAAAAATTTAAAGCAATTATCTTTATCTGGAAATTTACTTACTAATCTTCCAGAATCAATATCAAAGTTGCAATCGCTTGAATTTATATCTTTAAGCATGAATCAATTTACTCATTTTCCTGAATGTTTAACAGAGTTAAGAAACCTTAAATATTTGAATTTAGGAATGAATAATATTAAATTTATTCCAAATTCAATCATAAATCTTAAAAAATTAAAAATGTTATTTTTAAATTATAATAATATTAGTTCATTAAATGAGTTAATAGACGCAATTACATCTTTAAAATCGCTTGAAATAATATCATTAGAGCATAATAGAATAAAAAAATTGCCAGATAGAATTTTCACACCAAAATGGTTAAAAAAAATTTATATTTAAAAATATTCTTCAAATGCCAAAATCTTGTGTTATTTAAATGAAGACTTTAATAATTGCGCTTGGGGGAAACGCCCTAATCAAATTTGGTGAAGAAGGAACAGTAGAACAGATGTTCAATAATCTTAAGAATCCTATTAGTCAGATTGCAGAGCTTTCCGAGTATTTTAATATTGTAATCACCCACGGAAATGGTCCCATGATCGGATTTCTTCTTATGCAGCAAGAAGCTACTGCTGAAGTTTCAAAAAGACCATTACAGGTTTTAGTGGCTGAAACACAAGGGCAAATCGGTTATATGATTGAATCAACTTTAGATGAAGAATTAATGAGAATAGGTCTTGATGAAGAAAAACTTTTTCTTACTGTTCTTACCTATGTAAAAGTTGATCCTGAAGATCCTGCTTTTCATAATCCAACAAAACCAATAGGACCAGCATATCCTAAACCTAAACCTGGATATGTAAAAACAGCTAAAGGATGGCGTAGAGTAGTTCCATCACCAAAACCTAAGAAAATATATCAATGGCGTGAAATAAAAAAATTAATGGAATTTGGAAGCTGGATTGTAATCGCTTGCGGGGGTGGAGGAATACCCGTTATTAAAGAAGGTAAACAGTTATCGGGAGTGGAAGCAGTAATAGATAAAGATCTTGCTAGTTCTAAATTAGGTGAGCAAATTGGGGCAGATATCTTGTTAATAGCAACAGACGTTGAGAAAGTTGCGCTCAATTATAGAAAGCCAAATCAAAAATTTTTGGATAAACTTTCGGTATTAGAAGCTAAAAAATATTTGAAAGAAGGTCACTTTCCTGCAGGAAGTATGCAACCAAAAGTCGAAGCAGTTATAAATTTTTTAGAAGCAGGGGGAGAACAAGCGATTATTACATCAATAGAAAAAATTAAGGAAGCATTAGAAGGAAAAGCAGGTACCCACTTCTATGTCGATGAGAAGTAGTGTGATTTACTTACTTTATTAGAACTCTTTCAATAATCTTTAAAGCCCAATCAATTTCGTCTTTTGTGATGATTAATGGTGGAGCGAATCTTATAGTTGTAGAATGAGTATCCTTTGCAAGAATTCCATTGTCTTTTAACATTTCTACAATGTGCCTTGCTTCTGTTTTAAACTCAATTGCCATTAACAATCCTTTACCTCGAACCTCCTTTATAGGGACAATAGTTTCTTTACTAGCTATTTTCATAAGACCTTCCATAAAATAAGCTCCAAACTCTTTAGCTCGTTCTGCAAGATGGTCATCTATATGGACGTCTAACGATTTCATAGCTACTGCTGAAGCAAGAGGGTTCCCTCCAAAAGTACTACCATGTGTTCCGGGCTTTATTACATCCGGTCCAATAATTTCCTGATTTGCCACCACAGCTGAAACAGGATATACTCCTCCACCTAACGCTTTACCAAGTAGAAGCATATCTGGTTTTGCATTCTCATGATCACATGCAAATAATGCTCCTGTTCTTCCAAAACCGGTCTGAATTTCATCAGCAATCATTAAAACATTATATTTTGTACAGATATCTCTTGCTTTTCTGATAAATCCCGCTGGAGGAACGTTTACTCCAGCTTCTCCTTGAATTGGCTCAAAGATAAATCCAGCAATTTTTTCCGGGCCTATTTCGAGAACCATATTCTCAAGTTCAGTAGTATCTCCATAAGGAATTATAGTAAATCCTGGAGTAAAAGGAGCAAAGTTGCCATAATATCGAACTGCTGAAATGTCTGTACTTATTCCAACTATTGTTATTGATCTTCCATGAAAGTTGTCTCTACAAGCGATAATATGAGCTTCTCCCTTAGGTATCTTCTTCTTTATATATCCCCATGCTCGAGCTACTTTGAGGCCTGTTTCGACTGCTTCTGTCCCAGTATTCATTGGAATAGCCATAATTCCAGAATTATTTGGGTCATTAACATGAGGACCAACAATTTGACATAATTTTTTTAAAAATGGCCCCATCATATCATTATGAAACGCTCTAGACGTGAGGGTTACTACATCAGCTTGCTCTTTTAATGCCTTTATTATCTCTGGATGGCAATGACCTGTGTTTTGGCTTGAATACGCAGACAAGCAATCTAAATATTTATTTCCTTCAGGATCGTATACCCAAACACCCTTTGCTTTTGAAATGACAACTGGAATTGGGTGATAATTATGTGCACAGTATTCATTATCCATATCAATAAATTCTTTAGAATTTGGCATGAGTTATCCTATCATATTTTTAAATCAATTATAAGTGATAATATGTACTGAAATTTTAATTATTTTCTTTTACGTTAATATCCCCCATTTAGGGAACAAAATGGGTAACTAAAATTTGAACGACTAACAAAATTTATTATTTCCATTTTATTTAAAATCTAGAATAGAATAACTTAGATTTATGAATTAAAGTGCTAAGTTCTCATGCGAAATAAACTTTTAATCAACATTATTATAGCCAATTTACTATGGAGTTTTATCCCAGTAGTAGTATCTGGTTTATTTTTAGAGGTTTCAATAATAATGGTAATTTTTATAAGATTTTTAATTGCTGGTATATTTTTGTTTATTTTTGCGATATTTTTAGCATTTTACAACAATAATTTTACTAAAAATTCTAAAATCTCTATTCTAGTTCTAATTAAAAATATATTTCATCGTAATAGGCGATTTTATTCCATTAAAAATTTCTTTTATTATTGGTTAATAGGTTTTATAGGTATTGTTTTGCATATTATTTTCTTCTTTTTAATGCTTAAAACTACTTCTGTAACATTTGCTATGGCGAGTTCTTTACTTACAGTTATTTTTATCGCAATATATGAAAAAGGAGTAAGATTTGAGAAGTTTGATATATTTAAGGTCCTATATATTATCATGCTAATATTTTCAATATTAGTTTTAATTTATGTTGCAGTTATTGGTCAGATTTCAAAGGGAGGTACGATTAATTTTAATAGTTTTATTTATTTAATTTTAAATAGCATTACAACTGCCTTTTTATACATTAGTATCGATAGAGATGCATATTCAAAGAAAGAAGCAGACAATATTAGTTTAAACAAATATTATAAATTCCCTCGTCTTTTGATAAAAATGGGAGTTTCATTTATTCTCGGGATCCTCTCTATGATTCCTTTTATATGGATAACTACTACATTCTTCTTTTCACCAGAATTGAGAACAGAATCTATTACATTTTTTACCCAATTATTAGAATTTTTTAAAATCGTAGGGAGGTGGGAAATAATTTATTTGATAATATTTTCGACAATCTTTCCTTATGTTCTTATATTTACTGCTAATGTAAATTGGAAATCTGAAAATCTAACATATAGTCAATGGAACAGCATATTAAATCTTATCGATCCTTTAGGTTCTATTTTATTTTCAGTTTTTTTAATTAATGAATTCTTTCCGTTAGAATTATTGGTTATTCTAATCTTTTTATTGTTTGTAACCATTATATTTCGTTATGCTCATGAAGTAAAAAATTTAGTTAAAGCATATCTTTTGATTAAAGTTAAAAGCGAGAATGTTAAGACAACAATCCTGAAAATTTTAAAGTACTATGGCGTAAATTCTATATATGCTCTAATTGGAACATATGATTTGCTAATAAATGTAAAAACAAATTCAATTCGAGATTTATATTATCTTGTAAATAATAGATTAAAACCAATTAATGAGATTAAAAAAATAGAAATACTTTTTATTAACAAAACGGAAAAATTACCTATATAAAATACGAAGTTGATAAGTATGACGATTAAAGCAATTAGTTTATTTAAATTAGGAATAAGTGTTATTAATATCGTAATTGAAGAATTAAAACAGATCCCACAAATTAAGAAAGTCATGTCATTAACTGGAGATTATGATATTTTAGCAGAAATTGAAGTAGATTCTCCGGAAGAATTATTCGAAATTTTTGCAAACAAAATCGACTTGATTCAGGGTATATCTTCATCAAATACTCATATGATAATGAAAGCGTGGGAGAAGTAACACGATTGAATAATCAATTTTTATAAAAAAGAGAATTTCTAAATTCAAGTTTATAAACAGTAAGATAAGTAAATTTAAAAAAGAAATTCCGATTTAGTGTCTTCTATAAAGTTTTTATAAGCTCCTTCCCAATTACTTACTTCTACTGCTATATATTCCTTTAAGTGGAAAGAATTTCTAACTATAGTCCTTAATTCTTTAATATCTTCAATTTCACCAAGCGCAAGAGCTTGAATCAAAATGTTTCCTATAGCAGTAGCTTCTGAAGGTCCGGCAATCACGGGGATATTTAAAGCATTTGCTGTAAATTGATTCAAAATATTATTTAAGCTTCCTCCTCCAATAATATGAATCAATTCTATCTTATTTTCCAAAATATCTTCCAAACTATTTAGAGCTCTCTTATAATTAAAAGCTATACTTTCATAAATAGTTCTTGTAATTTCGCCGATGGAGTTTGGAACCTCTTGGTTGTGTTTTTTACAATAATTTTTAATTTCTTGTACCATATTGGAAGGATTTAAGAAGCAAGGGTCATCAGGATTGATAAAAAATTCAAATGGAACTGCTTTTTCAGCAAATTTTTCTAGATCTTCCCAATTCAGTTCAGGATCTTCTATATTCCAAATTCTTTTACATTCTTGAATCAACCACAATCCTGTTAAATTTTTAAGAAATCTACTGGTTTTATTAAAGCCTCCTTCATTTGTATAATTGTATCGCATTGCCTTGTCATTAATAAGTGGTTTATTAAGTTCTACTCCAAGAAGGCTCCATGTTCCAGAACTAATATATGCCCATTCTTTTTGCTTCATTTTTTCCATATCCACGGGAATTGCGGTTATCGCTGAACCTGTATCATGACATAATGGAGCTATTATCCTTACACTTGAAGATATACCCAATTCTTTAACTAAATCGTCTTGAACAGGTCCTAAGATAGTACCAGGTTTTACTATTTTACAAAATAATTCTTTTTTCAACCCAAGTTTTTCTATTAGATCATAATCCCATGAATCCTTAATCGGGTTAAATAACTGGGTTGTAGTAGCTATTGAATATTCTGAGCATTTTATGCCTGAAAGTAAATAGTTAAAATAATCAGGAATCATGAGCATTGATTTAGCAACCTTAAGTTCAGGGACGTTATTTTGTATCATAGAAAATAATTGAGTGGAAGTGTTAATGGGCATAAATTGAATACCCGTTTTTTCAAATATTTCGTTCATAGGGATTTCTTGTAGCAATTTCTCTAGCATTCCTTTCGTTCTACTATCTCGGTATGTATAAACTGGTCCAGCAAGTTCATTCTTTTCATTAAGAAGTACAAAATCTACTCCCCATGTATCTATACCTATAGAATCTAACACAGTGCCATACTTTTTTTTGTATAGATGGATTCCCTTTTTAATTTCTTGAAAAATTTTTCTAATATCCCAATGCATTGAATCA
>JBHLJZ010000071.1:0-19390 GCA_048887165.1 Candidatus Hodarchaeota archaeon
ATATTCATCTGTAAAGGTAGACCATTTACAATAATTATTATTGTAAACCATCCATAGAATCCAATGTTTATAAATACCGCTTTCAAGTATTACTTTTGGTGGATAATTATATTTTATCTGTTCTCCCTCGGTTTGAGATAAATTATAAAATCTTTTTTTACCATCATCAGTTATTTGATAATGAGCTCTCTTTATTTTTTTGATTAAACCTTCTTTCTCTAATGCACCCAAATAATTCGATAGAGTAGATTTATTAATTACCTCTTTCAAATCAGCCCACGTACAAACTTCATTATTACTTAATATCCAAAGTGTAATTAATTCATAATTTGGTCTATTAAACTCAGGATCTAGGATCTCACTTGGGGGATAATTACAAGGCATATTATAATATAATAATTTTCTAATCTATTTATAGTTAATGATCCAGAACTAATACAGAACTCCAAATAGAGTTCTGGAAAGAGAACTATATATGGATAACTGATCTAATTAAAATTAACAAAAAAATAAAAATTGGAGTGATAAAGAAATGATAATTGAAGAAGTTTTAGAGAAACCAGATGAGGAAGTACAAGAAATCTATGCCCAAAAGCCTAAAGTAAAAAGAAAACTAAAAGAACGATTATTAAAGTTTTTCATAAAGGATGAAACTGTCTTGTTTTTAATGAGCTTAGGAGCTGGTGTTCTAATTATTATACTTTTTTGGTTATTTGGAGACAACATTCCCATTGGTTGGACTCTATTCTCATAAATTATTAACTAAAACAACAATGAGGTGATAAAGAAATGGAAAAAGCTATAGAAAAAAAGGTGATGCATGTATATGAGGAGGTACCTGAGCAGGAAGAGGCGAGATCGATTAAAATAGAAGGAGTAAAAGAAAAATATGCAAATCAACTCGATTTAATCTATAAAGTGCCAAAAGATCTACATCTAATAAAAAGCAAAAGAAAACTTAGGAAAGCGCTTAGAAACTGGAAAGAAAGTATTGATTATTATTTCCTACATCTTGATGAATTCGATTCGGGATTTAGGGAATAAAGCAAAGGAGAGAGAAAATGAGGGCATTATCCGAGGAGAGCTTAGTTATAGCTTAACAAGCTATGACATTCAGGCTCTCCTCACATAACAATATTTATTTTTTTTATATTTTATTAAACCAAAAAAAAAGAAAATAATAAGAGGGGTGAATAATCCTGACAGAAAGTAAAGAAATAATAATAACTGAAATAAAAGAGTTTCTGCATGAAATTTTTACAGAAGGAATTAAGCAGGAATCAAAAGAAATTTTAAAGGAAATTGAAAATTTAAAAGAGGATTTAGAAAGAGATTCAAAGGAAAAAAGTCGTTCAATGAAAAGATGGAAAGCTTCCTTGAATTATTATTATTTAAACCCAGAAAAGTTTAAAATTGGATTAAGAAATTTATAAGGATTTTACAAAATTAAAGGTGATATTAATATGGAACAGGTTCAAAGCATTAATCGAAATCAACTTTTTAAATCCACTTTTGTGAATTGTGATATTTGTAAGGAGGAAATCAAGTATAGAGCTTTGTTTTATGAATCAGGCATTAATTCTGGAGTTCTTTGTGAATCATGCCATAAAAAGTTTCAAGAAAGTGAGATAGAGCTAATGATGAACCTTTTCAATGTTTATGGAGGATATTTTGGTAAATTTAAAAAACTTAAAACTTCAGTTTACAAAAGATTAAAGGAACAGGGTGAGGGAACTATTGGAAAAGGAGAATTTTCGAATGCTGATAAGATTAATCTAGAATTACTTCATAAAGCGTTATTATTTGGTTTTTCACCTAAAGAATTTTTTGAAGGACTAAAAAATATTAATTAAGGAGGGAAGAGAAAATGCAAATTATAGAAGAAGAAAGAAAAGATGAATTAAACCATCTAAAAAACAATAAAAGTAATAACGGAGTAGAGCATAATTCAAAAAGATCTATAATCAATATATCAACATACTCTTATGGAAGTAATGGTCGACGGTGGTTTTATCTATCGAAATTGAATCACAATGAATAGAGATTTTTTTTTATTTTTTTTTAATTAAAAAATTTTTTATTAATTATCCTTATTATTCTTTGAGTTCTTCTAACTCACTAATAAATAGGTCTGCTATATTTAACCACTTATTTTTTATATCATAATCACAATAGCATTTATTTGTTAAATCTCTTCCTTTCTTAAGATTTTCTTCTGCTTCTTCAAAATTTCCAAGTTCTTTGTAGCAAATTCCTAATTTAATATATGTTTGAAATGTAAACCACTCATATGGTTCTAATTCTATTGCTTTCTGAAATTCTTCAATAGCTTCATTGTATTCTTGGAAATTCATAAGCATTTCTCCATAAGTATCATGGAACATAGCTTTATTTGGCTCCTTTTCTATTAACTTTTTAATAGTATCTATGGCTTCCTCTTTCCTATTTAAATATTGCAAAAAATATACTTTAGTATTAAGAATATCTGACTTGTCGGGATATTTTCTCTCTAGTTCATGAATTAACTTTAATCCTGCTTCAAGGTTTCTCATATTTTTATAAACATAAGCTTTCTTGATTTTAAGGTATTGTTCACTTTCGGGAAATAACTTTAATAAATCATCTAATAAATTTAGAAGTTCACTATATCGGTTTGAATAGATTAAAATATTAATTTTTGAGTCATAAATATCAAATTTATTCGGATTTAGCTTAATTGCTTTATTTATTGCCTCAATTGCCTTATCAAATTTATTAGAGCCTAATAATATAGTGCTTTTTAATTGAAAGTATCGTGACTTATTTGGAGCATTAGGATCTAATGATATTGCTTTATCTATATCACCCAATACTGAATTGATCTCCGATTTTTCTGGTTTTAAATTATAAATCAAATTGTAACCTTCTACTAATCCTTTAGTTACATAAGATATCGGATGTTCGGGAAAATTTTTAAATACAATATCAACAATATCACTAGCTTTCTTAATATCACCTAGCGTCATATATGATAATGAAATTAATAGAAAAATTGGCGCAGTTTGCGGTTCATCCTTAAAATTCTGAGAAAAATTGATTTCTTTATTTATGAGATTAATTACTTGGTTATTTTTTTCTAAGAAGCATAGAATTAACGATTTTAAAATTACAATACCCAAATCCTTTTGACCTGATTTAATTGCAGATTCAACTACTTTTAAGGCTTTAAGGTATTCATTATTGGCAATTAGACGTTTTGCTTTATTATATGGTGTTGTATATTCAGATTTATAATAAGATTCTAATATTTCTAATATCATGGGATCGATGTAATAGAAAACCTCACATTCTTCAATAAATTGAGGTTTCTGGGTTCCTATAGTATAATTTTGAACTTCACGCCAGATAATTCCTTCGATTTTGTCGAAAGTATCGACTAGCTTTCTTTCAGCTTCAATTTTATAAGCTAAATAATTAATGTACTCTGGTAAAAATTCTCTTAAAGCTTCTTTCAAGTCTTTATGGAATAAAATCTCGCAAATTTCTTCTAATATATCATTAACTGTAGAGCTCATATCAGCCATTCGAGAGAATAGCTTATTTAAGTAAGTAAATTTTGTAATATAGTCTTCTGTTATTGCTCGGAGTATCATCTCTAATTTTTCATCAGATTGAAAAAAGTAATGTTTGTCTGGTTTTACAACTAATTCATAAAACTTTATAGGATAGATCTCTTTCTCTATAATTCTGCGTATATTAAATTGAAGATCTAATTCATCAATTTCATATTTTTTAGAAAATTTTTCTGATGAAATATAATCTGGATATCTCTCTGGATGATTCATTGAAAGAAAAAGAATTACTTTCCAAAAATCTTCTTCTTGATCCAATGATCCTTCTAAAATCTCATAAGGCAATTTTAACACATTATTTAGAAACTTAAATTGAATATCAGTATTTTTAACATTGTATCGTTCGAAAAATGGAAGTATATCCTTAGTAATATCTTCAATACGTTTAGTCTCTTCTTCTAAAATAGTTTGTCTATCTAAATCGTACTTTTGAAGCATCCTCGAATATTCTAACTTACCTGATTGAGTAATTATATACTTTTTATCGTCTTTATCAACAAAACCATTTTCAATCAAATCTTTCATATTTTTCGATAAAGAAGATTGATTTATCCTAACAGGGGAACGTTCATCTATAAAGTCGGACCACTTACATGAATAATTATTGTAGACCATCCATAAAATCCAATCATCATAATTCCTTCTCCGTAATATGATCTTTGGTGGATAATTTAATTTTCTTTTTTTTTCCTTTACACTTGATAATTCATAAAACTTATTCTCACCCTTCGCTGTAATCCGATAATGTCCTTTAGAAAAATTATCTATAAATTCCCTTCTTTTAAGTGCATCAAGATGTCTACCCAAAGTTGATGTAGGAATCATAAGTGGCTCTTGAGTAAAATCAGACCATTGGCAAACATCATTGTTTTTTAACATCCAAAGAATAAGATGATCATAATTTTTTTTTTCATAAGCAGGTGGATTTATGATTTCTTCAGGGGGATAGTTTATTTCACTCATGAAAATACTTATTGTTCTTTATTCTTTATATAATAATTCACCACTTTTTTTAAAATTTTTTTTGTAGAACTCCCATGATAGTCTGGTACCCCCATGAAAGTACTGTAATAAAAACTATATATGGAATTTTATCATAATAAAAATTAAGAAAAACCAAAAAAAAGTGAAAAAAATGAAAAGAAAAGAAAGCAGAAAAATTATAATAATTGAACACGCGGGATATAATCCTGTTTACCCTAGATATTAAATAATTTTTTTTTCTAATTTTTATTTTTGAAAATTCTTTACCTTTTTAATCTTCGACTATTAAACTATGTAAAATTATATTTTGATGATAGATTTGCTCATTTTTCTTATCAATCTTTTATTTTAGGATAAAAATTCACAAATCCCATAAACTTTTGGCACTCCCATGAAAGTATTGTAATAAAAACTTTATCTGGAAGTATATTTTATATATAATTTAGAGAAAAAAAAAATTTTTTTCAGAATATAATATGGAGGTGATTTCTAATGGAAGAAGTATTGGTAAAAAAAGCATTCCTGAATGACGACAGGGAATTAATTATTGTTTTAGGAAAACTCCCGGTTGAAGTACAAGAACCTGAAGATATCAAAGTTGAAATCGACGAGAAACCACTTAAAAAGGGTTTATTGAAACTTATGAAAAAGAGTCAATATAATCCACGATATTTACAAGAGCTAAAATCTGTAGATGAGCTTCGAAGACAGGTTAACTTTAGAAATCATGGGGTTTTCTAAAATTTTTTTTTTCATTTTATGGTTATTTCGATAATAAAATTAAACATTTAATTAAAAAAAAAAGGAGGTGGTGGTTAAAATTGACAGAAAGCCAGGAAATAATAATAATCGATTTAAAGAAGTTAATAAAACAACAAATTACTGAAGCACTTAATAAAGATGCAAAAGAAATAAAGATCATAATTTCCGATTCAGAATTGGATTTAGATATAATTGACATTGAGCGGGAACAAAAAAGATGGAGGAATTCAATGGGTTATTATTCTTTAAATCCCGGAAAATTTAATTTCGGGTTAAGAGATTTATGAAGGTTAGCGCCTTTATAAATTCTCTTACTTTTTTTATATCGATTTTATCCTATACTGTGAATTATTTAAGTTGTTGATTTATAAAACTTTTTTTAGCTTTTTGATTAATTAATTCAATTCCTTACCATTAAAGTTTTAAATTTCAGAAATCTTATGAACTAAAGTTTTATATTAAAAAATGTCTATATACTTTAATTAAGGTATAATAATTAAAGAAATTTGACATGACTCAAGAACATCATTTTAGGTTTAAGATTGCTATAGTAGGTGATGGCGGAGTCGGTAAGACATCATTGATTAAAAGATATACAAAGGGATCTTTTGAATCAGATTACATTAAGACAATTGGGGCTCAATTCTCAAAATATGATAAAGAAATTGAGGGAGATCAAATAAGATTAATATTTTGGGATATAGCAGGTCAAAATGAGTTAAATTTTCTTCGCCCCTCATTCTTTAGAGACAGTAATGCTGTTATAATTGTTTATAGTCTTGAAGATAATGAACTTGGTAGGGATAGCTTCAACCATATCTCAGATTGGGACCAAGAAATTGAACAATATTGCGGAGATATACCCGTAGTAATTTTTGCTAATAAAATTGATTTATTAGATGATAAAAAATTTGATGAATCTAAAATTCAAAATTTAGTTAATAAACATGAATGCCTTAAATTTTTCAAAACATCAGCCAAAACTGGAGATGGTGTTATAGAAGCTTTTAACTTTATTATAGAAAATTTATATCATAAATTTAAAGAGTTATCCCTTTCATTATAAAGCTCTAATCTTTTCTTATTTTTAAATTGAATTTCTTAAAAGGATTTAGTAAAATTCAAATAATTATTGCTGTTTTTCTGTATTATGTCAAACAATATCATCGAATGGGATTTGAGTGATTTTTATAAGAGTATTAATGATCCCAGTATTGAAGAAGACATTCAAGATTTAGTTAATTTAGCTGAATCATTTGAAAAAAAAGTAAAAACAAAACTAGAAGATATATCACTCACATCTATCCAACTTTTAGAATGGTATAAAGAATACGAATTAATTTCTGAAAAATTATATTATCTCCAACTTTATTCGGAATTAATTTATAGAACAAATAGTTTGGATAACGAGGTAAAATCATTTCATTCCAAAATCGATGAAATTAGTGTAAGAATTCAAGAAAGACTTTTGTTTTTTAATTTAGAGTTGAATAATATTTCAGATAACAAATTTGAAGAGTTAAGAAATGCTCCCGAATTATCTGCCTACTCTCATGCTCTTAAATTCAATAGATTGAAAAAAGCCCATCAACTCTCTGAAAAAGAGGAGCAGATAATTTTGATGAAAGACATTACGGGTGTTAATGGATTTATAAAACTCTATAATGAACTGAAGAGTAGTTTTATATTTGATTTTGAAGTAAAAGGAGAGACGAAAAAATTAACTGAAGCAGAGCTTTTTGCTTTTATGTATCAACAAGATAGAAATCTTCGTAAAACGGCGCTAAAAATTATGATGACGAAATATGAAGAACATGAAATGATTTTTACCCACATTTTTAATAATGTCTTAAAAAATTGGGACTTAGAAACAAAAAGAAAGAAATTTTCAAAGCCTATCTCTAGAAGAAATTTAGAAAATGAAATAAATGACCAAAGTGTTGAAGTATTGGGTAGGGTTACTAGTGAAAGCTATCATATTGTTGAGAAATATTATAATTTAAAGAAAAAATTATTAGATCTTCCTGAATTACACATGTCTGATTTATATTCACCTGTATTTGAGTTAATTGAAAGATATTCATACAAAGAAGCTATAGAATTAATAAAAGAAGCAGATGCGAAATTTTATCCTGAATTGAAAAATATTATTGAAAATATGGTGAATTTAGGACATATAGATTTAACACCAAGAAAAGGTAAAAATAGAGGTGCATTTTGTGCCAATGGCAAATTAAAGCATTATCCTTTCGTTTTTGTTAACTTTACCGAAACAGGAGACTCATTACGTAGCTTGGCTCACGAATTAGGCCATGCATTCCACTTTTATTATATACAAAGAGAACAAAATTTTATTAATATTGGTGTTTCTTTGGTTATGGCAGAAATTGCTTCTGTATTTAATGAAATATTAATATTTGATCATTTAATGAGTAAAAACCTTGCAAAAGAGGAAAAAATTTCATTATTAAGTAATTTTATAGAGTCAAAGTTTGCAACATCTCATCGGCAAAACGCTTTCTATCGATATGAAAAAAAAATTCATAATTTGTTAGAGAAAAAATTACCAACAACGGAAGAACTTAAAGATCTTTTCGTAAAAGAAATGGAATTAATGTTTGGGAATTCTATGACTAATATCAAAGAAGATTATGCCGCTTATTGTTTTATAATATCACATTTTCTTCATGTTCCCTTTTATGTTTATGCCTATAATATGTCAAACCTTTTAGTTCTTTCACTTTATCAAATATATCTTGAACAAAAACAAGCATTCATTCCAAAGTATATTAAATTACTTTCTTTAGGAAGTTCACTATCCCCTGAAGAAGCTTTATCAACTTTAAATATCCAACTTGATGATCCATCTTTTTGGGAGAAAGGAATTTCATTTTTATCAGATAAAATAGATGAATTAGAAAGATTAGTAATAAGTAATTGATTAGGATGTATAAAGAAGAAAAAATTGAGTGGAATAAGTGTAAAAATTGTGGGTATATTCAGCATAAATCTCATTTAAGATGCTTAAATTGCAAATCAAAAGAATTTTTGCTAATGGAAGCATCAGGAGATTGTAAATTATTAACTTTTACAGTTTTAAAAGCACCTCCTGCCGAATTTAGGAGTAAAGATTCCTATACTCTGGGTATTATTGAATTTGAAAATGGAATTAAAGCACTTGGACAAATTACTACTCAAGAAAATTTAGAGTTTGGAATGAAATTAAGACCTGTTTATAAAAAAATTTGTGACAATTTAGACGGAAAGGAAGTTTTCAGTTATGTTTTTGAACCAGTTTGAAAAAAAATTAAAGAGGTATGTCTGTAAATGTTTTCTGAAGAAGAAATAAAAAATATTCAATCAAAAAGAAAAGAATGGGAATCAGAAATATTGAAAGAATTTAAAGGAAGAGGGGAACAATTATCAGAATTTACGACTCCTTCGGGTATTCCTATAAAAGATATTTACACCCCTGAAGATATTAAAAACCTTAATTATTTGCAAGACCTCAGCTTTCCAGGAAATTCTCCGTTTACTAGAGGAGTTTATCCTAATATGTATCGTGGGAGAATATGGACTATGAGACAATATTCTGGATTTGCTGATGCTAGGAAAACAAATGAACGATTTAAATATCTAATTTCACAAGGCCAAAAAGGACTTTCAATAGCGTTTGATCTTCCGACTCAAATGGGTTATAATTCAGATAGTCAAATTTGTTTAGGAGAAGTAGGAAGGGTAGGAGTGACTGTTAATTCATTAAAGGATTTTGAACAAGTCTTTGATGGAATTCCGTTAGATAAAGTTTCTACTAGTATGACTATTAATGCTCCTGCATCGGTGCTTTTAGCAATGTATATAGCTGTTGGAGATAAACAAGGAGTTCTTCCTGAAAAACTTATGGGTACAGTGCAAAATGATATTTTGAAAGAATATATAGCTCGAGGAACCTATATTTTTCCTCCAAAACCATCATTAAGATTAACTGCAGATATAATTGAATATTGTTCTAAATACTTACCACGATTTAATACTATTTCTATTAGTGGATATCATATGCGAGAAGCTGGATGTAATGCGGTTCAAGAAATCGCATTCACATTAGCAGATGGTATTTCTTACGTTGAAGAGGTAATCAAGAGAGGTATAAAAGTCGATGACTTCGCTCCAAGATTGTCATTTTTCTTTACAACTCACAATAATTTCTTTGAAGAAATTGCAAAACTAAGAGCTGCTAGGAGATTATGGGCGCGAATCATGAAAAATCAATTTAATGCTCAAAATCCAGATTCACAAAGATTAAGATTTCATACTCAGACTGCAGGAGTTACTTTGACAGCTCAACAACCAAATGTAAACATTATAAGAGTAACAATCCAAGCATTAGCAGCGATTTTAGGAGGCACTCAATCTCTACATACTTGTGGAGCAGATGAAGCGTTAGCTCTCCCTACAGAAGATTCTGTGAGGTTATCATTGAGAACCCAGCAAGTTATTGCTCATGAATCTGGAGTGACAGATGTAGTTGATCCAATGGGGGGTTCTTATTATATAGAATATTTAACTTCAGAATTAGAAGAAAGAGCTATGCAATATATTGAAAGAATAGATCAAATGGGGGGCATAACAATTGCAATTGAAAGGGGATATATTCAACAAGAGATTCAAGAAAATGCTTATAAAGATCAAAAAAAAATCGAGAATAAGCTGAATAAAATAGTAGGCGTAAATACATATTGTACAGACGAAGAATGCAAAATTGAAACATTTAAACATGATAAAGATGAGGAAAGAAGAATAATCGACTCACTAAAAGTATTAAAAAAAATCAGAAACGAAAAATCAGTTAAAGAGAAATTGCAGGAATTAAAACAAGTTGCTGAATCATCAGTAAATATTATGCCGGTAATGATAGAAACAGTTAAAGCTTACGCTACAATTCAAGAGATCTGTGACATTTTAAGAGAGGTATTTGGAGAATACCAAAGCTCACAAGTTTTTTAAAATTGCTTTTTTTTAAATACAGACGGAAGTGTAAAAGTTTAAATTTTACCCAATCACTATTTTTCATACTAACTTTATAAAATAAGGGAGAATGAGATGTTATTTGTTATTTATTATGAATTAGATCCATCTGTAGATCCAGCAGCCATTATCGATGCATTTCAAAAGATTCAAGAAGCTAATATCGAAGCTGAAAAGTGGGAAACTAAATTCTGGTATGTAACTCCTGAATATTGGGGAGTTGCGGTTGTAGAAACAGATACTGCTGTAGATGTTGCTCAAAATGCCAATGCATGGAGAGTAGCACTTCCGGGGATATTTAAAACTTATAATATTGCTCCAGCTCTGGATGTAGAAACTTATGTTCCAATAGGAGCGAAACTGGTAAGGAAAATCAAAAAGTAAAATATGTTAGAGAATTTAGACTTTTCTCAACTTAAATTCTTATTTTTTTTTATTTCCATGTACTTTTAAATACTCTAAACAGATTTTCATAAGCTATTTTCTTAAGATCTTGATTGCTATAACCATTTTCAAGGAGATAATCCCATAAATCCGGAAATTTTGTGCAATCTCGAACACAAGTAGGGACAGTTGCTCCATCGAAATCTGAGCCAATCGCTATAGTATTGATATCTGTTATTTCTGCTATATGATCAATATGTTTCTGAATAGCATCTAATCCTAAATCAAAATTGTTCCCTCCAAGACGTTTTGGATCTAAAAAATTCAAGCAAAAGTTGATACCAATTGTTCCATGTTTTTCATTTATAACCTTAATCTGATCATCTGTTAAATTCCTTGGATGGTTGCATACCGAGCGTGCGTTTGAATGAGAAGCAATAATTGGTCTTTCGGTAATTTCATAGAGATCCCAAAAGGATCGATCATTTAAATGAGAGACATCGATCGTTATACCTAAAGTTTGAGCTTTTCTTACTAAATCCCGTCCCATATCTGTCAATCCTGTTTTCCTTTGATGTTTGGTTGTAACTCTTACTCCTGTACCAAATTTATTTACATTCGACCAAGTTAATCCCATTGATCTAAGGCCAAGGTGATACCCAATTCTCAAAAGCTTTAAGCTTTCATCTATACCTGTAGCACCCTCGAAATGCAAGATTGCTCCTAACTTCTTAGAATCTCTCACCTTATCAAAATCATCTAACTTTTTAATCTGAATAAGTCCATTGTCTGGATTTGATACAGTTTCAAACCATATATCAATATTTCTAAGAAGACTTTCTATTGTATATCCAGACTCGATGGCAAACAAAGCAGCTTGAACATTACCTTCTTTCATTCGAATTAAATCACAATGTCCAATTTCTGAGCGCTCTGAAAATTTACGATTTTGTTCTATAACTTTTAAAAAGGTGTCAACATGACCATCTATAACTGGAAATGTGTTCTTATTCAAATTCTTTAATCACTTCGTTTTACTTTTATTTAATTTCTTTTTATAATCTGAGATCTTAGTTAGGAGAGGAATAATTTCTAATGGATCTCCAAATACGGGTACTTTCTTCTTAGCTAATAACCGAGAGATGCGAGTATGTTCATCTGGAGTATTTGCCCTTTGAATTATTGGTATTAAAGGCTTATTATATTTATGTGCTGAACTAAGTGCTTCAAGAATATTCTTCTCATAGTCTTTCTCCGGAGTTATAAAGAATTCATAACTAAAATACCAACTTGGAAAATCCATAATCAGAGCATCTATTTTTTTGTCACTTAGAGCAATTCCAATTATCTCCTTTATAGAATTGCTGTAGGTTAATTGAGCAGCAACATCTAGTGGATTTTTAGAGCTTGTGCCTCGTATAAAAAATATTTCATCAAGTTTTGATTGAATTTCAGGACTAAAATCAGGAATATTCAAGCCAGCATGTTCAATAAGGTCTACTAATACAACACCATAACCACCACTTATACTAAATACAGCAACGTTGTTTATATCATGAAAACCATAAAAATCTATTAGACGCGCAGTATTTAATAATTTTTCTAAAGAATCAACTTCAATTAGATTATATTGTTTAAATAATGATTCCCAAATCTGATTTTTACCTGAAATAGAGGCCGTATGAGTTTTAGCTGCAATTTTTCCCTTGTTTGATTTTCCTCCTTTTAGAACTACAATAGGTTTGTTATTTTGAGACAGTACAGTTCTTAAATCTGGACCTCTCTCTTCTTTAATTCCCTCAATATAGCATAATATTAAATTTGTTTCAGGATCATTACTTAAGTAATATAGTAGATCTACAAAATCCAAATCTGCGCCATTACCAAATGAAAAAACTTTAGAAAAATTTATACCAAATTCTTTTGCGGTATAAATAGCAATATTACAGATACCTCCTGATTGTGCAATAAAACCAATATTTCCAGGATTGGTTGGAAATCTTGACCGCCATGAAATACCTAATTTTGGATAAAATAAGCCCATTCCATTTGGACCTAGAATTCTAACCTTATCCTGAGAATTTTTAATTAAAGCTTTTTCTAGCTCTATACCTTCCTTAGTGCCTGAATCCGAGAATTCTGCTGAAAAGATGCTTACTAATTTGACTTTCTTATCAACACATTCCTCAATGACTTTTGGTACTAGTTTGGCTGGAACAGCTATGAAAGCAAAATCAATATCTTCAGGGATCTCTTTTATCGATTTGTAAACATTTGCTTTTGGAAAATCGGGGATTTCTTTTAAACTAGGGTGAATAGCATAGAGATTTCCTTTAAAACTCTCTTGATGGTTTCTAAGAAAGAAAAAGTTCCTTTTTTCTGATGGTCCGATCACAGCCATTGTTTTTATATTATTTATGAAGGAGATGTCCTTTACTTTGAAGTCTATTTTCTCTTTTTGTTCCATCATTAATATAAAATTAATCGTAAGTTTAATAGTTTTTAAATCTGGCTAAAAATAAGAATTATAAACTGAAAAATCCCAATTACTATCATAAATAGGAAATTTTAATTTAAATAAGAAATAGTATTAAGAATGCCTGATAACAATGATCAGATAAAAAAGCGTTCAGAACGGATGTTAAAGTTATTTAAAGATTTCTTAAATAAGGAATTAAAGGATTTACCTGTACCCCCATTTACAAAATGGTTAAATGGAAAATTAATCCGTGCTGAATATGGTTTATTGGAAGTAGAATTCAAAATTAGACCTGAGATGGCTAATCCAACAGGATTATTACACGGAGGAATGCAATGTGCTCTAATGGATGATGTTGTTGGAATGACAACTGCTACCTTAGGTTATGAAGGTTTTCCTATAAGCATCGATTTTCATGTTGACTTTCTTGGTAAAGTTAGAGTGGGTGAAAAAGTTCGAGTCATCGGGAAAGTTATACGTGAAGGAAGAAATATCCTTCATATGGTTGCTGAGATTTATGATTTAAATAATAAATTAATTTCTACTGGAAATTCTAATTTGTTTAGAACCCATTTCATACCAGATTATATAAAACAGGCAGATAATACACATTAAACAATCATTAAAAGTATTTGTTATGAATTTTCATAAACTTATTCTAAAAGAGCTTTCAGATTTAAAAAATGATAATACTTCTGGTGCTAATGAATTCATCGATAAAACAATTAGACTATTGGAATCTCAATTAAAACTAATTAGCAATCCTAATCAAGATATAAAAGATTTAATGCTTAAACTTTCGAGAGAAATCATAAATTCAAGACCCAGCATGGCTCCGTTAATCAATACAATAGGTTATATTATCAGCGATCTTCATTTTTATACTAAATATGAAATTAACAAACGGATTGAAAATTTTCATCAATTAAGAAGTAAAATAGAACTAAATTTAGAAAAAGTATTTCAAAATTTTATAACTACACGTTCTACTTTAAAAGCCAAAATTATGTTAATTTCATATAGTTCAACTATCATTAAGCTTTTAAAAAAAAACCAAAATCGGAATTTAATTATATACATTTTAGAATCCAGACCATTACTTGAAGGTCAATTAGTTGCAGAAATCTTATCATCATCCTTTGAAACCCATTTAATTATAGATGCAGCAATGGGTAAATTTATTGAAGAAATTGATTTCGTATTGGTGGGAATTGATAGCGTTTTAAAGGATGGCTCTATTGTAAATAAAATTGGAACTTATCCTTTAGCTTGTATAGCAAATGAAAACAAAAAACAAGTATTTGGGGTCGGAGATTCTTTCAAATATAATTTAAAAAGTCATTTTAATAATAGGATTTCTATCGAAACTAAACCTAGTGAGGAAGTTTATGATAAAAAAATAAAAAATGAATTATTACAAATCCATAATTATTATTTTGATATAACTCCTCCTCAATTTATTTCAGGAATTATTTCAGATTTAGGATTATTAACTCCTCAGGAATTCTTAAAAGAGATTAAAGATGTACTTCCATTAGATTGGTATAAAGAATTTATTTAGAATGCAGAGTTGATAGTATTATGTCTAAATGGAAAGAAGAGCTTACATATGATCCAATACCCCTACTTCTTAATACTGAAAATAAGGCAATTAATTATTTAGTAAATAGAGATCTATTAGATAAAAAAGTAGATTCAATAGAATCTTTATGGAAATTACCTAATTTACAGAAATTATTTAATAAACAGAGAGAAGATGGAGCATGGAAGTATCCAACTAAAAAAGAGGATTTTCATACACAAGAAGTCTATAACTCCCTTGCAACCTACACCCAACTAAGAAATCTTATAGAAAAATATGGATTAACAAAAATTCATCAATCAATTAAAGAAGCTGCGGAATTTCTTCTCTCATTCCAAACTAAAGAAGGAGATATCAGAGGAATTTATGGAAATCAATATTCACCTAATTACACTGCGGGTATGATAGAACTCTTAATAAAAGCGGGATATGAAAAAGATCCACGCATTAAAAAAGCATTGGATTGGCTCCTTTCAGTTAGACAAGATGATGGGGGATGGGCAATTCCTAACAGAACTCATAATGCTAACTGGAGAGAAGTTATAAACATTAAAGAAGTTTTAGAGCCAATAAGAGATAAACCATCATCGTATATAATAACTGGAGTCGTTTTAAGAGCTTTTGCTGCTCATCCAGACTATTTTAATATTCAAGATGTAAAAACTGCTGGTAAAATTTTAATGTCTGGTTTTTTTAAAAATGATAAATATCCAGATCGTAAGGATAAAAGCTATTGGATGAAATTTACGTTTCCTTTTTGGTTTACTGACTTATTATCAGCTTTGGATTCATTATATTTTATAGGTTTTGATATTAGAGAACATTCAATTGCAAGGGCTCTGGAATGGTTTAAAAATGAACAGCAAGAAGATGGGTTGTGGAATTTGAAGATACTAAGACCAGGAGGAGAAAAAGATATAAAAAGTTGGATAAGTTATGTAGTTTGTAGAACTTTTAAAAGATTCTATTATTAATTTTGACTATTATTCTATTTCTAATTTCTCTGCCATATGTGATTTTAGAATACTTATCGCAATAATATAAAGTGGTATAATAGATAATTCAACAAAGATAGATATAATGAAAGGAGCCCTAGGTCCTATGTACTCCCAAACAAAACCACCTGCAATAGGACCTATTATTGCCCCAAAAAGACTAAACCATTGAGATGCACCAAAAATTTTTCCTCTATGACTTCTTGATAATCTACTTAAAACATTCTGAAGTATTAAATTACCTGCCCACGCAAAGGTTGCATCCAACAATAGAATAATTCCAAACATTAATCCGGAAGTAGAATTAATAATTAACCACGTAACTAACGAGCCTAAACTACTAATTATAGTAATGCCTAATACTGGATTAACTTTATCTGCAATATTTCCTAATTTTGGAGCAAGTAGTAGAGAAATAATCTGACTTGGAAAATAAATTATCATTACAAAAACAGGATTCTCAATCTTTAATTCATCTATTAAATACACTTGAAAAAATGGTTGAGCTAATGATTGATTCATATTAATTATCATATAAGTTATCATTAAAATGCTAAAACCAAGGATAAAACCTCTTAATGACTTTATAGTAGATGAAGTTAATTCCTTTTCTTTCGACTTTACTTTATGCTCATTTGTTTGATAATTATTAGAATTTAAAATATGTTTGTCATAAGTAAGTTCTTCATCCACTCTTCGATGAAAAGTAATTCCTCCATAGAAATTTGAAGCAGCAAATATTAATAATGGGCTATAAACTAAAAAAAGATTTTCAGGTATAAAAATAACTGTAATCGCGAAAATAGTGAAACTAATTAAAGAACCAACTAAATTTCCTTTTCCAATCATTCCCCCTCGTTTACCAAATGCCGAAGAGCGATGTATCTTATGCGATTTTTGTGAAATCAATGCATCTATTGGAGTCCAAAAGAAACCTACGAAAAAACCTTGAATAAATAGCCCTAATGCGAATATTATTAATGAAGAATAAAGAATTCCTAAATACATTAAAATATAACATATTCCACGTCCAAAACTACCAATTAAAACCAAAAGTTTTTTAGAAACACGGTCAGTTAAATAACCTACTAATGGAGCACTTAATAGACCTCCAAGTATTTGACTAGCAAAAACAAATCCCATTTGGGTACCTGACGCCTCTAATAATTGGGCGGTAACATATGGAATTAAAAATTGAAAGAAAAAGAAACCCAAGCTATTCCAAAAAATAATGCTTACCATTGGTTTAAAATCAGGAGTGATTTTTAATTCTTCCGAGTCGAAAAATATTCTTCTTATCATTTCAATATATATAGTATTGTCTCTTAGAATCCTTTAATTAATAGAAGGTTTTTTAGATAATTCTATAAAAATTCTGAACGCTTTATAAAACTACTAGATAATATAATATGCTAAATCCTTTAAATTTCATTAATTTTTGGTTTATTTTTAGACTTTTTGATTATAATTCTAAATTTATATCCTTTTATTATAATTAATTTATAGAATAATTGAATAAACCTTAATTTTTTAAGAAGATTTTTCTTACTGTAATTCATTATTTCGAATTAAATTATACAACTTTTTCAAAAAAATGTTAACTCCAGAATACATAAAAGAAATTCTAAAAGAGCATACAATAAATCTCCGTTTCCACGCTCGAGGAGGTCAGGGAGGTGTTACCGCTTCCAATCTCTGCGTTGAAGCGTTTTATGGTTATGGTGTATGCCAGCCACTTTTTGGTGCAGAAAGGATGGGTTCTCCTACTGAGAGTTATGTTCGATTAAGTTCTAATCTTGAATTAATAAGATCAAATGAACAAGTATACGCACCTCATTTTGTCTCAGTTTTAGATCCTTCACTTTTAGGAGAAATTGATGTTACAGCAGGATTAGCGAAAGGTGGATGGCTTATCGTGAATACATCATTAGATCAAGTTTCTATTCAGACTGTTGTTGGTAGGAAAGATATAAATATTGCTACTATAGACGCTACACGAATCGCATTAGATGTATTAGGAAGGAATATAACAAACACTATTATATTAGGAGCATTAATTAGAGTTTCTTCACTATTCACATTAGAAGAATTATCTGATGCTATAATGAGGCGATTTAAAGGAGAAATAGCAGGTAAAAATATCGAAGCAATCAAGTTAGCAATTGAAGAGACATGTCTTTATGATATAGGTATTGATCCAGACTTTACAGTTGATACAAAAGTTCCGTGGCAACAAGTTTTTCCTGGATTACCTGGATATAAAGAACTTGATAAGGCAGGAGTCTGGTATATGGATGAGGATGTTATAGATATGGGAAGTAATCAAGTAAATACTGGTTCTTGGGGCGAGTGGGATATAATATGGGATGAGGAAAAATGTACTGATTGTGCTCAATGTTGGTATATTTGTCCTGATTTTGCTATTATTCGAGAAAAAGGAGAAGATGACCTATGGCATATGAAAGGTATTGATTCGTTTCATTGTAAATCATGTCAAAACTGCCTTGAAGTGTGTCCTGTAGACGCAATAAGTAAAAAATTAAAACAAGGACCTGCAGCTTGTGCAGTTCCAGAGGATCAAGAAGGAGGTAATTAAATTGTCAATAGAGCCTATGAAAATATTTTTTAAAGAGATTCAAGAACCAATTGAAACAACTATGATTGGTAATTATGCAGTAGCTGGCGGTGTTACTCAGACAGACCCTGATGTAATCTGTGCATTCCCAATAACTCCTCAGACTCAGTCAGTCGAAGGATTGTCTGATGTTGTTCATCAAGGGAGATTAAAAGCTGCCTTTGTTAATGTTGAATCTGAACTGGCTGCTATTAGTTATTCAACAGCTGCATGTGCAGCAGGAGCAAGAGCATTTACAGCTACTGCAAGTCAAGGATATTTACTCATGACAGAAGCACTTCCTATGGCTGTAGGGTGGAGATTACCTTTAACAATGATGATTAGTGCAAGAGCTTTCAATTCCCCTAACTTAAGCATATGGAATAGCTGGGAATACACTCAAGTCAATTCTGAATTGGGGTGGAATATTATTGTATCTGAAAATGTTCAAGAGACTTATGATGCAGCAATACTTTCAGTAATGATTTCAGAAGAGTCGCTATTTCCAACTATCTTTGTTCACGATGGCTTTATTATATCTCATTCTGTACAAAAATTAACCTTGATCCCGGATGAAACTGTTAGAAGAATGACTCCAAAAAAGCCAAGACATACAATTAATACTAAAAATCCTGGAACATGGGGCGGTATTGTTACACCATCCTTTTTTATGGAGGGAAGGGCGAGTTTAGAAGAAGCAAAAAAGCCAGTGCTTGGAAAAATGAATGAAGTTTTTAATAAATTCGAAAAAGAAACTGGTAGAGAATATAATTTAATAGAATCATATAACTTGGATAATTCCTCAAAAACAGCCATCTGTACAATGGGTTCAATGTGCGGAAATATAATTAGTTGGATGACTAAAAACAAAGATATAGGACTTATTAAAATAAGAGCATATCGACCTTTTCCATATGAGGAATTACGAAAAATAATAGAACAATATAATTTAGA
>JBHLJZ010000072.1:0-19316 GCA_048887165.1 Candidatus Hodarchaeota archaeon
GCTCTCAACCAAAGTTTTTCATATTTTTTCTTAAGATATTCAAATTTATCTTTAATATACTCTAAATCTGGAATGCATTTTAAAATACTTTTTTGCTTTATACTGCTCTTGTGAAGAGATCTTGTTATAGTGAATGAAATTCTTAACTTTTCTCCTAGATACTTGGCTAATTCTGCTCCAAATTTTATATATTCAAAATTATGTATTTCAAATTTGGTATGATCCTCAAGTTGTTCGTATAATCGTATACATTTATTCCCTAGTTCTTCTAGCTTATCATAATTTTTACATGATGGTTTATACTTTTTAGTAGGGAAAGGGTGTTTGAAGAAATACGTGTAAAAAAAAGGAGGTAATAATATAGCCAATTTTTTGTATAAGGAGGCTGACGAACTTAGCTTTGTATATAAATCATTGAATTGATTTAGATATTCTTTATTTATCCCATAAAAAAGAAATCCAAATTTTTTTTTTAAATTGTTATACTCATATAACTCAAAACTCCATGTTAGTTCAGAAGTTAAAATAGCTCCGAAGATCTCATTTTCTCTTAATGAATAATAGTGAAAATCGCCCCAAGTACATGTAAGAACGCCTAAGCATCCTTCATCTTTTTTTTCATATGCTGTTCTTACCAAGCTATAAATATTCTTGCTAGAATTTCTGTTGTCTGGAAAATTTCTTTGCCAATTGAGCATAGACGGACTAACTATTACTTTGTAACCTGCTTTTAACAATTTTTCAACTTTAGGATATTTTTTCTTGGGTCTATATTCCCAAAGCATTATTATTATATTCTTATTCAGATTTTCCAGAATCTTCTTATCACTTGCAACGATATCGTCATACATAATTACATTAGTTTTCCCATAAGATCTAACCATCTCATATAATCTTTCATAAAAATCTAGGTACGCTTGACTTTTTCCGATATTTTTGATGAACTCACGTGAGCGATATTTCCCAAAATCAAAACTTTCATCACATCCAATATGAAAATATGAAGATGAGAATGCATTAGTCAATTCAGAAATATAATCTTCTAAAAAATTATAAATCTCAGGATTGGAAATATTTAAACATTGAGCCCCTGGATATTCACCTAACTGTTCATATTCTTTATGAGTTAAAAGATTATCAACATGTCCTAAACATTCAAAAATTGGAACAAAATTAATGAATCTTTCCTTGGCAAATCTATCAATTTCTTCTATTTCTGTTTTTGTTAAAGCTCCTCGATTTTTTCCTACACTTGGATGTTTCGGATGTGCAAACATATCTTCAATGTATACACAATAAAAATTCATTTTGTAGTGACTAATTATTTTTATGTATCTTTTAGCATTTTCGATGGTAAATACTTGCCCTCTTGATATATCTTGCGCAATACCTCGTATTTTTAAATCTGGATTATCTCTAATTTTGATATTATGTAAAAATAATTCATTATGTAATATATAAGCGTTTTTTAACAATTGAATAAGAGTTTGAAGTCCATAAAATAATCCTTGTTCATGGATACTAAAAATAATTATATTTCCATCAGTTATTTCAAGATTATAAACTTCTTGATTGTTAATTGTTAGGAGGTATTGAATTTGAATTTTGTTTTGTATGTCTTTATCAATCATATCAAAGTTAATTTTATCAGAACTAAGCCTAATATTTGAAATTGATTCTAAAAAGTTATTAAAATCATTTATAAATAGATTTTTATTTAAAACATTAAATAAGAATAAATTGCAGTCTGGTGTAATCTTAAATGTTAAATTTTCATCAGAAAATCTAATTTCTTTAGGATTTGGAATTAAAATTGGGTTGTTAATCAAAAATTTCTCCCCTTTCTTTAAATTGGTAATAATTAAAACCTTTAACCGATTTCCCATAATTCCCTAACTTTCTTTTTTTATTACTATCGATTAAAAAAATATATTAACTAATCAAAATTTAATTGATAGCAAAGATTATATCAATTTAAATTCAAATATAAGAAAAATTTTATGAATCCAAATCAAAAGTGATGAACTATATGAAGATAGATTATACATCATATAAGGATGTTGATTTAATAGGGAAAAAAGTGCTGATACGAGTGGATATAAATTCAAACATTGACACAGACAAGATGGAAATTAGAGATTCTCCCAGGATTCGGGCATTAGTTCCTGCTTTAAATGAAAATTTTAAAGATAGTGCTGTAATTATATTAGCTCATCAATCAAGACCAGGTAGCGCCGATTTTACAGATCTTGACATACATGCAAAAGAAATTGAAAAATATCTTGGACGAACTGTGAAATTTGTTAAAGATATTTATGGAGATCAAGCAGTTCAAGCTATAAATGATCTAAAACCAGGAGAAGTTTTAGTTCTTAACAACGTAAGGAAATTCGAAGGTGAAATGAAAAATTATAAAGATTTTTCAGAAGCTGAAAATACCGAGATGGTTAAAACCCTTTTTCCTTTAGTTGATTATGTGATTGTTGATGCTTTTGGTGCTGCTCATCGTGCTCATGCTTCGATTGTAGGTTGGCCAAAAATGCTAGCTGGCCCTATAACAGATAATGAATTAAGTGCTTTGAAGAAGATAATGGATATTCCAGATAAACCTATGGCTATGCTCATAGGAGGAGCTAAAGCTATTGATAAATTTAAAGCAATGAAGTATAATTTTGATAATGACAAATTGGATTATGCTTTATGTTCTGGATTAACAGCAATATTAATTTTTGAAGCACTCGGTAAAAATATGGGAGAACCAAACCATAAAATTATCGCTGAAGATTTAGAAGCAAATAAGGACATGATTAAAGAAACTTATGAAAAATATAAGAATAAAATAATTCTACCTGAAGATTTAGTAATCGATGATAATGGTAAAAGAAAAGTCATTAAAGTTGATGAGGCCGGTACGTACAATACTACAACTGGAGATATTGGCCCAAAAACTGAAAAACAATTTGAAAAAGTAATGATGAAATGCAAAACAATCGTAGCAAATGGTCCCCCTGGTATTTTTGAACAGGAAGTATTTAGAGAAGCCACAAACAAAATGGTAGAAACTATGGTTAAAGCAACAAAGAAAAATAATGCCCTTACTATCATTGGCGGTGGCGAAATGGGTGCAGCGGCTTCTATGGCTGGAAAAGCTGATGATGTTTCTTTTATTTCTACTGCTGGTGGAGCTATGTTAGAAATTTTATCTGGAAAGGATCTCCCAATGATTCGAGCTTTACGAGAAAAGAAGCTTAAATGATTATTTTTTAAACTTTTTATTTTTTTCTTACAAATTAGGTACTATATTAGGAATTCTCATTTTTAATAAAATATTTATTTTTTAATACTATAAATTAATTCAACAAGATTTCAATTTTCAAAAAATTGAGATGGGCCCGTGGTCTAGAGGGAACTCAGTTTCTGAGTTTCTCGGAGAACTCGGTAAGTTTCTAACCCGAAATGACGTCCGCTTGACGTGCGGAAGGTCGTGCGTTCAAATCGCGCCGGGCCCACCATAATATCAATAATAAAGATAAGAATAGAAGAAAATGCCAATTAGAATTCGTTGGGGATCAAAGGATTATCTTCCAATTGCTCTTATGCTTTTGGGATCATGTGGAATTTTTCAATTATTATTCATTTTTATTGCTCAGTATTTCTTTGGAATTGGAAATTATCTGGTAACAATTATCATCCCAATTGCAATAACAATTGCATTATTTTTTGCATCAGTAATAACTTTTGAAGCATTTGCTCAAGTTGAAAGAAGAGAGACCCTAAAAAGACCGTTTAGTAAATCAAAAAGAGACTTATCTAAATTTAACCGATTTTTGAAATTTCCTGTTGTTAGACCGTTATTTATTATATTTATTATCTTTTTAATCATGTTCTTCGGTTCTTACTTTTTCTCTTTGATTTTTTGGGATAAAATAATTTCGTTTTTGGTAGCTGAAAATTTTTCTGCTGTCATCTGCTTCTTAATAGCTAATTTAATTGAGAAGAATTATGCAAAAGTTAGAAGATATTAAAAATGTTTATTAAATTACAAGAATAGTTCGATATTTGAAATTATAAAGATTTTAATGTCTAGTTATACCAAAATTATTTATTAGCTAAATCCCATATTTTATATTAAAATAAAGTTCTTGTAGTTATTGATTATGGCTAAACTTGATATTCGTTGTCCATCATGCGCAAAAAGAGGCGATATAGAAATTTCAGATGAGGCGATAAAAGGTACTACAAGAGGTTTATATGCAGTCAATATAACAGAAGGCATTGTTTGTGAGCACTCATTTGTTGCATATGTCGATAAAAATTGTGTTGTTAGAGATTGTTATATGGCTGATTTTCAAATTGATCTTCCAACTGCTTTTCCAGAACAGAAGGTTGAAGAGGAACTCACTCCAGTAGAAGATGTTGATGTATCATTAATTAAGCTTAATTTAACTTCATCTTTGCTTGCTTATGTTATTAGAGCAATAATTTATAAACAACATATTGTTATTATTTCTAATCAAACGTATTTATATAACGATATAATCAATTTCTTTGAATATATCACTCAAAATACTTTTAATACTAATATCTCCATAATATCAAAAGAAGAATATAAAAGTAAGAAATTTGGTAAATCTATTGCTGTTCAAGGAAGAGAAATTATCCAAGATAAAGAGAGGATAATTGATCCAAAAAAGATAAGAGTTGAACGCACATTTGTGCAGAAATTTTTAGATGAATATGATTTGACTTCTAGTATCATAATTTTAAAAAATGAACTTCAGAGAGCTTACAGGTTATCCGAAACGATTGTTGATATCATTAAAAACTTGAAAAAGAATGAGAAAGTTTATTCTAGGAAAATTATTGATAAATTAGCTGAAGTTCATAATGTTAAAGTACAAATGCCCTATCTCGACTTTTTGTTCGAAATAGTAGAAAATTATTTTGAAGTAAAAATACCTAAATCTTCAAATATTTCAAATTTTCTTGGAACTTTATAAAAAATATATACAAACCAATAATTGTACCTAATTATCTTTTAAATTGCATTGTAATCAGTTTGAATTTTATTTTGAGTTTTGTGAATAACTTAAAGCATTAGTTAATTTTAAAAAAATAGAAAATTAAAATATAATTCATTTTCGATACCATCCATATTTATGAACCGCGTCAGTCATGGCTTGTACATTCTCATGCCTAGCCTCATTAGGAATTCCTGAAACTCCTCCATCTACGAGATATCCTCCACCTTCCATGCATCCTTCTATACTTTTCTTTACATACTCTTCAACTGCTTTAGGTGGTCCTCCTACTAAAAGGGAAGCAGGAATATTACCTCTGATACACACATGATCACCCATTATTTCCTTGACTTTGATTATATCTGTGTCATGGAACCAATATACGGCCTTTCCTTTATGAGTTTTTGCGAATTCAGCTAGATATTCAAGGCGATCTGTATATCTTCCTTCAAAAAAGGGCATTGGAATAATATCTTTTTTAATCATCCCATCCATAACTTTAGTAAGTGTTGGCCAATAAAATTCCTCAAATTGGTCATTTGACATGAAACCATCAGCACCTCTATGCAGGGGTATAAATGAAAGCGTAATTGTATCTACATCGGGATCTCCAAATGATAGTACCGAAGTATCCATCCCTTCTAACATAGGATCGACTAGTAATTCACACAAAGCTTTTAATTCTTCAGGATTTCTAAACATATCTATCATAGCGCCCCGCATACCTCTTAATGTATCTGATACCATATCAAATGGTGCCTGTGCAAGAGCAAACTGACCTGCTATTGGATTTCCCCTTTTCTTCATTGTCTTGTTATATTTTCTCATCCCTAGAACTGAGCCTATCATACTTCTCAATGCCTTTTTAAAGCTCTTAATCATTTTTTTCACATCTTTATTCAAGAAAAAAAACATGAAGTTAAATCCGGAAAACATCATAGCTAAATATGCTAGCTGAGGAAACTTTTTAAACGGATTTAAAACTGTATTTTGATCGGGAACAACTGTACGAAGTAAAAATCCAGTTGGATCCTTTAGAAGTTCCTTATAATCTTCCGCTTCCATCCATGGTTTTTCTATAATCTGATACGGTTGATTGTCTCCTAGACGAAAGTCAGGATTTGCGGCTCCTGGCCACTTCATTGTCCTAACTCCCAAAATGTCACTAAGTTTACCTAATCCTGGAAATAAAAGGGCGGGGTAAAGATCCCAATCATAACGACTAAAAACTTTAAGAGCGGCACTACTATATTTTCTACCTTTATACATTGCTTCTTTATGTGTCATACCTACCTGTAAGGCTGGAAAAAAAACATCTGTAAAGGGAGTAATAGGTACACGATCTGGTTCTTTCAATGCTACTGCATCTCTCACTCGCTGGACTCTCTCTTTTAAAAGTTGTTCTGGATTCATCATTAACTATACCTCCATCCACTTATTTGCTATATTTACAGCATCGACAGCACTCTGACCATATGCGTCAGCACCAACATACTCTACAGTCCGTTCATCAACAGTTCCTCCTCCGATCATAATTTTAACTTTATCTCTTAATCCAGCTTTCTTTAACTTTCCAATAATTTCTTTCATTGAATCATATGCTAAAGTTAAAAATCCACTTAAGGCCAAAACTTTAGGTTTAAATTCCTTGATGCTTTCAATAAATCTATCAGATGGTACATCTACTCCTAAATCTAAAACTTCAAAACCATTTACATCTAACATAAACTTAACTATGTCCTTACCTATATCATGGATATCACCAAAAACAGTTCCTAATAACACCTTTCCCTTTTTCTCCTTACTTAAATATGATTCCTCTAGATTTGGGCTTATTGCATCAAAAATTTGCTTTAATATTTCCCCAGACATAATCAAATCTGGAAGAAAGTATTCCTTTTTATTGAATCTTTCTCCAATAATTTTCATAGCTTCCTTGACTTCATCCATTATTTTGGTTGGATCTTCATTATTTTGAAGCTTTTCTTTTAATAGTTCGATTACTTTATTTTCATTTAATTCAACAATTTCATTTATAAAATTCATAATTATCCTACTAATTGATTTAAAATTGTTAATAATGTTTATGTCTCAACCAATATATAAATATTATAAATTTCCAAATTAGAACTTTGAGACATTAAATTGAAGGTTTAAAAAGAACTAAAGAAAAAAATTGAAAACTTGTTCCTTCTTTGTCTCAAAATGTAAACTTTATATTTATTATTCTATTAAAAAACATATTTCAAATTTCGAAAATTTAACAAAAAGGTAGAATAATATATGAAAAAAAGTCTTATAAGAGCCTTCTTATTTAGTTTAATTACATTTTTTATCTTAAATTTTCTATTTTTTATTATTGCATATTCAATCGAAGGAGTAATAAATTTAGCATTTACGGATATTGCAGAACATCCCTTATTAATTCTATTTTTCCTATCAACTCCAACTCATCATTTTATATGGGAACTTATTTTATGGATCTCTCTTCCTATAGGAGTGGGATGGAAGGTACTTTATATAGGTATGATATTATCTTATTCACTTGCTTCTATCATTGCAGGAATCTCAGGAGGAAGTATTCTAAAATCTTTAGGAGGGTGGGTATTAACTTCTATTTGTAGCATAGTAATAATTATAGTTATGTTTCTTATAGATAGTTATACTGCATCATGGTTTTGTAGTCTTTGCACTTTTAATGAAGCAGTAATCGAGATTGTACTCCCTGGTATCGTAAATCTTTTAATATTTAGTGGAGTTTCAATCTTAGTTGCATTTCTAATAGGCAGATCTAAATAAGTGAAACTTATGACTTACAGAAAATAACTATCAAAATTCTAAAAAATTTTCTTTTCTTTTTAAGAGAATTAAATTAATATTCGTGAAAGGTAAATTTCACGTATAAATATATTTCTCTGACTATCATCTTATTATTATCCTAAAATTATGATTATAATTAGGATTAAAAGATTAATCCTAATTTTTATCTAAACAAACAAAAAGATAAAATATGCGCCGCCCGGGGATCGAACCCGGGTCGCCAAGTTGGCAACCTGGCATACTGACCACTATACTAGCAGCGCATTCTTCTATTGACTAAAATATATATTACTAACATTTAGAATATATTAAAAAATTAAAATTTAATGGTTTGTTGTCAATTTATTAAAAGAAGTTTCAAAGTTTAATTTAAAATGATTATTTATCTTTATTAAGCTCTTTGTTAATTAATTCCATAAGTTCTTCCTCAGTATATTCACTTTCAGTTGGCTTTTCAAAATTCTTATTATAATATTTTTTTAATCGTTTAGGCATGACCCATGCAATAAACATACAGATTGAGTAAAAAAGAGTAATTCCTACAATTAAATATCCATAAATGATATTTGGAAAAGCATACAGACCTAAAACGTTATAAGGAATGAAATAATAAAAGAAAATACTAAAAGTGTAGATATTAGATCCTACACCAATCAATTGATATCTTTTTTTAATCCATGGTTCAATATTGATAGTTTTTATGGAATTATAATATTTAAGAGCAACAATACCAAGCCATAAGTGAGAAAATAAAAAAGATACCGTAATTGAAAAAAGAATATAGAAATAATAGATCAAATTCGATTCATCTAAATAATAAGTCATCGGAATTGAAATTCTAAAAATTAACCTAATAATGAAATCAATGCTTCTGACTGTGATCAATATTAATAGAAGGATCTTGAAAGGGCTCCTTTTATATTTGAAAAAAGTTAATTTAATGAAAATTAATAGCAATATATTTGGAAACTGTACTAGAGTTAAATAAATTATTAGTAATGACGGAAAGATAGCATAGAAAACTAATCTTGTACTATTTATTATAAAAAACAGGATTAAAGGGATAAGGTTATAAGTTTTTGTCTTAATCATTTTAACCAATAGAAAAATAGCTACAATTAATTGTAACCCAAACCAAACAAATTGAAGCGAGTAATTTATTATGACAACTATCTGAAACAGCAAATTGATCTCCTTCTATTATATTTTCTCCATTGTGATTAAAGATTGATTTTCTAATAATTCTTTTAACAATAAATCTACAATTTTTTCATCATTTCTTATATTTAAATTTTGGAGTCTTTTTCTTAGAGAATTTTGAATTATTATCTGATAATCTTTTAAACCTATTGTATTCAATTCCCTAAAAGGTCCTAATTCTTCCTTAATTGCTAACTTAATAAGCCCTCTTGAAGCGGCTGCAGATATACCGATTTGATTTGATAATATATCACCGAGATGGTGTAATATCTGAACTTTAATAACCTCTCTTCAAGTATAGGAATGCAATTTAATTGTAGACTTAATAGTATACTAGATTATTACCAATAAAATATTCTATTATTTAATAAATATTTAGGTAAAGGAATAAAATAAAAAAAAAAGTAAATTAAATTTCGCCATTGTTATTCAAGTATTTACTTTCTCAACAATTTGTTTTGCCCAATTTATTGCTTCTTTCTTCACTTCTTCAGGATTACTTTGTAGAGGTACTTGAAATCTTATATCACCCAGGATATCTAGACCATTTAGAGCTTTTTTAAATCGTTCCATTGCTTTATGACCGTTACCAGCACTACACGTCCATATAGCGATTTTTTTGCCTGAGAGATCAAATTTAGATAAGAAGGAGCGGATGGGCGGCGTAAATGTCCAAGCCCATACTGGAGTTCCTAAAAATATAAGATCATATGCCAAAGGATCAATTGAAAATTCCTCTAGTTTGGGTTTCTTTTTCATGGTGGCTTGTGCTCCACCCCACATATATTTCATAGAACTGTCTGATTTAAGCTCTTTTACGGGTTTTAAAGCGAGAATGTCTGCATTTATAGCCGCCTTGATTGTCTCTGCAATAAATTTTGTATGACCTGTTAGAGAATAATATACTATTAAAATCCTTGACATTTTTTTACCTCTTATTTTATTAAAATTCCACTAATTCAGAAAGTTGTTGTTCTAATTGGTTATTTTTTATAAAGGTCTCTAATTCTTTAGGGTTGTTTGGAATTCCTTCTCTTACTCCTATTTCCATTGATTCCAGTGAGGACATTGCCGTAGCTATTTTAGTCATTTTATCGAGAGGATATCCATTTAATTTAGAAATTAAAATTCCACTCAAGAAAGCATCTCCTGCACCTGTAGTATCCTTTACATCAACACTATAAATTCCACTTCTAACAACATTTTTACCATCTGTGACAATAGAACCATTTGCTCCGTCGGTTATTGAAACTATTTTTGATTTTTCTCCTAACCTAAAAATATCCCTCATAGCGTAAAATCTTTCAGTCTCATTTGTAAATTCTTTTGCCTCTTCGGTATTCATAGATACAATATCGGACTCCGATATCAAAGTTTTTGCCCATTTTGGATTATTTTTAATAATAGACATGCTAGGAGCTGCTAGAATTAAACCTCCGTTTTCTTTAGTTAAATCTATTGCTTTTTTAATTGCTTTACAACCACTTTCAGAAGTTAAGGATGTCCAAGCAAATGCTTTTATCCCATCAAACAATTTTTCTTTTACATCTTCAGGTCTGAGTAAATTATTCGCTCCTTTATATGCGAGAATGCTCCTATCCTTTCCCCATTCAGTTTTTAAAATTAAGGAGAAGGCAGTACAATCCTCATCCGTTTGGATAATATTCGATGTATCAACTCCTCTATTTTTTAAGTCGTCTAAGCAAATTTGAGCTGAAAAATCTTTTCCTACAATTCCAATATAAGCTGATTTTAACCCTAGCATTGCACAATTTGCAGCAATATTCGCACCTGAACCTCCTGGAACGAATCTGAGACCTTCAACATTTAATTTCCTACTATATTCGATAGCGGTGTATTTCTTAACAATATCTTTATCAAATAATTCAAATCTGAGAATATCTTTAACTTGAATGATACAATCAAGAGTACAGCTTCCAATAGTTATAAGATCTAAACCCATAATTATTACCTAATATATAAACTTAGATAATGAAATTAAATTAAAAATATAGTTTAGTATATAATAATTTTATGTGGATGGAAAAAAAAATAAGAAGAAGATTTATGGAGAAATCTCTTTTAGTGGGTTTCTCTTATTTTTTTCTTTTTTGATTATAATACCTATTAAAATAGGTACTCCAATAAATAAAAGAGGAATTATGAATATAGCATATCTCCCCAAATTAATAAAACCATAATAAATATTAACACTATTCACTAAAATTGACTCATTTTCCCATTCCCATACATAACTTTTCCCATTTTCAATCTCCAAAATTGAAGAATCACAATTAGAAGTCAAAGGATCACATTCAGAATAAGATTTAGGAAGCTTTCCATACACATTGAATTCAACCTTTTCGGTGATTGTTCCATTCCACGCGCGAGATGTTCCTACATCATAATAAATTTGGATTCCATCTGCAATATAAGAAAGATCAATATAAGAAAGAAAACTACACTCGATATCAATAGTATCATTTTCAGGAAAAGTTGCATTAATAACAGCAAAATTCCTAATGCTCGAGCCCCACCAATAAAGAGATCGGTCTAAAGATTGGTCCAAATACTGTTCCCATGGGCTTTCACCTATATTATATTCGATAATATTTAAAGTGGTAAAATTTCCATCTACCTTTATCAAACAAGTAGATTCTAAATCTTCAAAATCAGGTGAAAAAGGAGCAACAAGTGAAATATTCTGGGATTCAGCAGGATTATAAATAGTATAGGTCCCATTAAAACTAATATCAATTTTATTCGCAAATTTAGGATAATTAACCTGAAAAGTAACATTAGCGTTAGTCATTATTAGTGAACAATTTTCTACAGGGAGAAAATTTCCAGTGCCAGAAGAATAAATAGCGGCAATGTCTGCTTTTGAGTCAGTTATATATTTTGGAAAGATTAATATTGCCATAAACAAGATATAAATCAAAATTTTAATTCGAATTTTTCTCAAAATAAATCCTCTGATCTCAAATCAAAACATGATTTAAAGGAAAATTTCTAATAAATATAATTTAAGTTATTTCGATATAAAAATATTGATTCTTTATGAGAAGTATTAAAAAAGAGACTTTAAAAAAAATAAAAGATAATCTAATCTCGAGATTTAAGTTTATTTAATTCTTCTTCTAATTCCTTAACTTTTCCATCCGGTTCGACCGTTGGTAAAGCCCCACCCATCTCTACTTGAATCTCCGCATCGATCTCACCTAATACCTCCTTTACATCGCTGTCTGTTACTGCTGTATCAACCATTATATTATCGATGCTATCTGAAGTGATCTCTTCTGTGACTGAAAAGTCCTCCATGTCTATTCCGATTTGAGTCATTAAATCTGTTAATTGTGGAATTGATAACTGGCTTTTTAGGGCGCCTAGACTTGCAGCGATTCCGTGCATAATTTCAGCGACATCTTTGACTGCTGTTGCTTGTTCTAGCTTAAAGACCATCCCTTCAAGGTTTGTTCGAAACATTTCGATAGCTCTTGCATGTTTTTTCGTTTGTAGATAATTACGTGCGTGAAATGCTGAGCCATCCATATCGCCCGCCTTTCGAAGGTTTACTGCTTTATCTCGCGCTATTTTAGCAGTCATTTCCATCTTTTTAGTCTGTCTCATTAATCTCTTATTAAAAACTTTTAATTTTACTGTTGCAGAGCGAACAGAATCGGTTTTTCTTCCACCGGAGAGCCATTTACTTATATCTTTAAGGAAACCCATCTTATATCAATAATTTTTAATATTTTTATATAATAAAAATAATTTCGAGATTATATAATTTTTTGTAGACCAATAGTTATAATAGTTTTAAGAGAAAATTTGATATACTTTTTAGCATTAAATATTAAAACAAATATCGAACTAGATTACGTATAAATATTAGAAATATTATAAAATAAATAATAAACTTTGAAAGGTAAGATTTTTATGTCGAGTGTAGATAGTAAGTTGTACCAATACGCGGTGAAAGAAGCTCAAACTGCTGTTACTTTAGATGAGCAAGGTAAATACAGGCAAGCAATAAATAAATATCAAAGAGCTGCAGATATATTATTACAATTTATGAAATACAATAAAAATCCCCAAATGCGCATGCTTTGCCAAGAAAAAGTTGAAACATTCGTTGAACGTGTTAAAGTTTTAAAAGCTCATTTAGGAGGACCAAGAGCAAGGAGAGGAGTTCCTCCACCGAGTTCAAGTGAACCAAGAGATAGCACTTCTGAGGGGAGTGAAGGTGCCTATTCTGCCGAAGAACAAGAAATTATTGATTCTATTTCAGGAACTATCTTAACAGAATCGCCTAATGTGAATTGGGAGGATATTGCTGGCTTAGAAGATTGTAAACAAGCAGTACGCGAAGCTATTGTATTACCAATGATGAAACCACAATTATTTACTGGTGCTAGAAGGCCCTGGTCGGGGATATTATTGTTTGGTCCCCCAGGGTGTGGAAAAACCTTATTAGCAAAAGCAGCTGCCACTGAATGCAGAGCTACTTTTTTTAGTGTATCCTCAGCAGATCTTTTAAGCAAGTGGTTAGGAGAAAGCGAAAAATTAATTAGTTCTCTTTTTAAAGTTGCTCGAATAAAGGCTCCTAGTTTAATATTTATGGATGAGATAGACTCTGTCACTACAACAAGAGGAAGCGGTCATGAAGGAGGGGGAGAGAGAAGAGTAAAAACTCAGCTTTTACAAGAAATTCAAGGAGTTAAATCTACACATGATAAACCTTTATTAGTTTTAGGAGCTACAAATCGTCCGTGGGATATTGATACTGCCATGTTAAGTCGGTTTGAAAAAAAAGTGTATGTTCCTCTCCCTGATATGCCCGCTCGAGCTGGAATCTTTAAGATCCATACTGCTGGAATTAATTCTGCGTTAACAGATGAGGATTTCATCGAACTAGCTGTACGTTCGGAGGGCTATTCTGGTCGTGACATTTCCAATGTTTGTCGTGAAGTTATTATGCTCCCTATAAGGGAATTAGATATGAGTGGTTTACTAGAAGATTCTAGTCAAGAAGTTAAAGTTAGAGATATTGATTTAAATGATTTCACCAAAACAATAAAAAAGGTTAAACCTATGACAACAGGTAGAGAACTACAGAAATATCAAGACTGGGCAGCAGAATATGGAGAATTTTAATTAAAAAAAGTCATGAATTAAAATGGAAAGGCAAAAAGAAAAACCAGCAGAAATCTCTGAAGAAGTTAAAGAAAAGTCTGAAAAAGAATTAGAGGAATTAAGAAAAGAATTAGCAAGATTAAAACATTTAAAACAATTAAAAGAACAAGAAACTGAAGAAATAGGGGAGATAATTGAAGATGAAACGATAGAAAAAGTTCCACCGGAGGATATTGAGGCACGTTTAGATAAAATTGAAGATTTTTTAACTTCTAAAATGGGTATTATTGATCGGAAGGCATATGAACAAAATGCGTCTGAAATTGAGAAGGAGCTTCAATTACTTGAGCTTGAAATTGTAGGAGAAAAAGGAGTTGTAGCTAAAGAGGTATCTACTTATGAATTACTAGTAAATGACTATCCCTGGCTTGAAGAAAAAAGATACGTATTTATGTATTCTATTCCCAATAGAAAAACTAACCTTAAAGATTATGAATCTTGGAAAAATGAGTGGTCTAAGGTATTATTCGACTATGCTCGATATGCTATCCTTCATATCTTATATCTAAGGAAATTAGAATCAGAAAAGCCTTTCTCCAAATTTGATGATCGTAATACAGCTTTAAAAGAAATAGCTCAAGAACTCGTTGATAAAAAACAAGCAGAATGGTTATCAAAAAGTAAAGAAAAGTTAAGAATTTATTGGAAAAGTATCGATAATTGGGCTGAAGAAATATATAAGTGGGCTATGGAGATCTCCCCATTAGAACCAATTCTAATATTTGAAATAAGAGACTCAAATAAAGAATTTAGTAATCTCCCTAATGAAGATTTAGTAAAAATTTTTAAAATTCTCGAAAAAGATCGTCGAGGAAAAATAATCCAATTAGATAATGGACAATTATCTTTTAAATTAAAAATAGAATAATTTTTATAGCGAAGGAAAATACCACTGTTTTCCTTTAATTATCGATTCTGTAAATTTAGCAACTCCTGTTTCTTCAAGTGATTCTAAAGTTTTTAAAGCACGATCTTGAGACCATTTTAAGGCAATACAAACGTCTTCAACTGATACATATCCTTTATCTTTTGCAACGCCAATGATTTTTACTTGATCGCTTGTATATTGTATTGGAAAAAATCTTACCATTACTGTTCCTGAATCCAATTCTATTAAGTCATCGATAACCCTATTTTTCTTAAGTATTTTCAAGGCTTTTAATAAATCTTTCAATTCTACATTACCTTTTAAAATACCTGTATGAATAAGGTCATAAACTTCAGTGATAGGCAATAATCCAACACCGATTTCATCTTTTTGCATTAAAACTCGTTGATATGCAAGCATACCTAATTTTTCATGATCAATTTTCGAAAATTTTCTTAAAACATCATGTTCAGTGATTTGTTCGGTCATAATTTTTGAAGAAGGAATGTTGTATTTCTTTTGTAATTCCTTTACTTCATCCTTTAGTTCAGGAGTCAATGCTAATATCACACCATGCTTTTTCGCTAGATCTCTTAATTTTTCCTTAGTAAAAGTCTCTGTTGCTGCTTTAGCTTGAATATCCTTCAATTTTAACTCCGCGGCTTTCTTTTTCATAGCTTCTCTTAAATCAATTTCATCTTCTATCTTACGAATGCCCATGTTTAGGTGACTCTTATTTTAATAATTTCTTATATTGATTAATAATATTAAAACTTCTTAATTCTTTTTATTTTAAGTGATAATGGATAAGATAAAAAATTTTAGAAAAATAAATAAAAAGGAGAAAAAAATAATTTTTGATTCAATACGAGATATTTCACCTAAATTTTTCCCAGTTTTCAAAGAATTTGAATATAATCTATTTATTTCTGTAAATGAGTTAACCTCACAAGAAAAACCTCGCAAAATTTTCTTGGTTTTAGACGATATTAGAAAGCTACTTAATAATTCTAACTTCGAAAACATTATATGTTCAGCAGGACTATACCTTGGCTTTTTTAAAAAGGGGAAGTTCCTTCTAAGTTTAGAAAGTTTAGAATTTTTTCATAAACATAACACATTTTCCGAATTTCACCGTTTATTGGTGAATAATAAGGGAGAGAGATCAATTCTATATGGAAATGATATTATTAGGAGTATGATCTTAAGTGCACCCTATAATTTCAAGAAAAATGATTTAATATTAATTGTTAATGAGAATGATGAGCTATTAGCGCTTGCTCAGGCTAAAGTCGATTCTGAAAATATTCAAAACCTAAATCCAAGGAGTAAAATTGCTTATAATTTAGTTGATAAGGGTTATTATTTAAGAAAAAAACAATAAATTAAATAAAATTTTTATATGAATACCATGTTATTGGTGCTTCTGAATTAAACACATAAAAAATCCTATTGTATTATGTAAGTGGGGATAAAGTCTTTTTGCCATATTTAAATCTTTTAGTAAAGATTTGCCAAACACTTCTGATAATCCGTTCTCACCATAGTGAAGATCTAATTTAATTATTGAAAACTCTCGTTCATTTTGGAGCACATCATTAATAACAAATTCATTTTCTTCTGGAGCAATTGAACATGTGCTGTATAAAAGATAGCCACCGTTTTTTAGACTATATAATCCCGCTTTCAAAAGTTTTTTTTGTATTTTGGCCATCTTTTCTACATCTTTTATATTTTTACTTTTTTTTCTTGTTGGATCTTGCATAATTAGTCCTTCTCCTGTACATGGAGCATCTAATAATATTTTATCTGCCTTAATGTTTAATAAGGGAAGATTAATTGCATCATAATTCATTATAATTGAATTAATAACTCCCAACCGTCTAATATTCATTTCTAAAGCAGGAATTCTTTTTTTATTCAAATCAATTAAAATAAGAGAGCCTTTATTCTCCATTAATTGCGCTAAATGAGTTGCCTTACTACCAGGAGCTGCACACATATCAATAACGATTTCGTTGGGTTTCGGATCTAATATGATAGCAGGAAGCATTGAAGCTTTATTTTGCAAATAGTAATATCCTTGCAAGTATTCATGAAGAGAGCCTAAATTCATTGGCTCATTCAATACATTAAATCCATTCGAGATATATTTAATCGGCTGTAATTTGAATCCCTTATTTATTAATCTTTTAATTAATTTTTCAGTCTTTATTTTTAACGTGTTCACTCTAATCGAAGGAATTAAGGATCTTTCATTAGCTTCTAATAACTGTTTAGTTTGCTCTATCCCTAAGATTTGAATATATCTATCGATCATATATGGAAGATATCCATATTTTTGGGCGAGTTGTTTAGCTATTGTGACCTTTTCAGAAATTAAGAATCAACTCGAAGTTAAACTTTTAATATTAAATAAAAATTAATAAATTATATTTGTTATTGATAAAGGGGGAATAATATCGATGATTGAAGTAGAAATTAAAGTTGGAATTTCTAACCCTAATAAACTTAGGAAAAAAATCGAGCAACACGATGGTTTTTACAAATTATCATTATATCATGAAGATACATACTTTAATTTACCTAATGGATTAAGAAACTTTAAAGAAACTGATGAGGCATTACGTGTCAGAAAATCAATAGAGTTTAATATTAATAACGAGAAATTACCTAAAAGATTTAAAGCCTTTATTACGTATAAAGGAAAGAAAATTGATTCATTAACTAAAACTAGAAAAGAAATTGAAGTAAAAATAAATAATTTTGATAAGATGATTGAAATTTTAAAAATATTAGGCTTTCAAGAAGTTTTAACTATAAGAAAACAAAGAGAGTTATATGAGATCAAATACAAAAACCAGAAATTGGATGCTTTAATTGATTTTATACCTGATTTAGATCGATATTTTCTTGAAGTCGAATTTCTTAAGGAAAACTCTGAAACTATCGATAATAATCATGAAATCCTTTTCGAGTTTTTAAATATGATAGGAATTGAAAAAAATGAGTCTATTAGAGAATCATACCTTGAATTAATTCTTAACAAGGTTAAAAAAGGATAATAGATTAAAAGATGGAGATGGATAGAAAGAGATTGAATATTTTATTCTGCTAACATCTTATCAATATTCGCAATCTGCTTTTCTATTCTATTTCTAAATATTTTAGCATCAAAATTTCGGAAAACAACAATTATAGAATTCTTTTGAATTAATTTAGTTTTTTTAGAAATTTCTTGAACAAAGTCCAAAAATTCATAATATTGAACATTTTCTTCAACTTTAGCATCCATCTCCATCTATTCACCTTTTTATTCTTTTAGTCTTAATTACTAGATTACAATAAAGGAATTAAAATGATTAGGAGTCCAATTTTCGGGAAATTTTTCCCATTTTTCTTTTTTATAGAAACTTTCTTTTTTTCTTAAATCGATCGATATTAGCATAATACTAACTGCTTAAACATAATAAGAAGATATGATATTATTAGTTCAGAATTTTAAAATCTTTATAGATAAACCTTGAATTTAAAAATTATTGTTGTTGGAGATTACAAATCTGGGAAATCTTCCTTTATTAGAAGATACATAAAAGGTGATTTTCAAGAAGAAACTACTTCTACTGTCGGATTTAATGTATTAAAAAAGATCTTAAAAAAGGATGGGATTGATGATATTAATCTTGCTATATGGGATACTGGAGGACTAAAAAGTCAAATTCCTCCATTAAAAGATAAAATCTTTGATCAAGTCGATGGTGCAATGGTTATAATTGATGTTACAAATCCTAATAGCTCAAAAAGCATTAAGAAATGGTATTTTGAAATCAAGGATTCGATTTCTTATGATATACCTATTTATGTTATTGTTTCTAAGAAGGATTTAATCAGCAATAGGAACTTATTTAATGAAGAAGAGATTAAAAAAACAATTAATGAATTAGGACTTAATTATTTCTTAGTTTCATCTAAATCAGGAGAAAATATTACTGAATGTTTTTCAAAAATAATACTATCAATTTTTGATTTAATAAATCTTAAAAAAAATTCTGAGTTTTCATCAATTAAAAGTTCTAAATATACTTCTCTGAATTTAAATTACAATGAATTTAAAGCTTTAGAAGATCTTGAAGAAATTATAATAAATAATACAAATGATCATAAGAAGACAAGTATACAAGATTTTAAGGAATTTAATCAGAAAGGATTTC
>JBHLJZ010000073.1:0-19234 GCA_048887165.1 Candidatus Hodarchaeota archaeon
TAATGTAGTAAGACATAGTTTTGGGGGTTTAGCACCAGTTATGAACCAACAAAGTCCTCCTCATCAAACTCCTATTAATAGATTTTGGTATATTGGAGCTTATAGTGAATCTGGTGGTGGTGTTGCAGGAGTTGCCATTGGTGCTCGAACTGCTGTCAAAAATATTTTAAAAAAACAATTTTAAAGTTATTATTATATCTGATAATATAGCATTTCTCTTTTTATTATTTTAGTTAAAATTTAAAAAGATAACAGTATTAGTCTTGACATCTATTTTGTTTCCATTTGTTCAGTTAAAATTTTTTAATTTACGGTCAAAAAATATTCAAAATATTACTATTTTGAATTCTCCTTTATTTTAAAGGTCATTTCTTCCTTATTAAGATCTTAATAAATATATAATTTGAATTAGTTAGTAACTTGATAATCAAAAAATTATGAAAAAATTGGGCAGAGTCATTTCAACAAAATTGCATTATGTCCCATGAAATTTGAGAAAAAATTTTATTTTAAATTAAAATTATGAGTCGACTTAGCTTTTATTTAAGAAAATAGGATTATATTCCTAAAATAGTAGGAAACATATTTCAAATATGCTATTATCATTCTTTTTTATTGAAATTTTAAACAGAACGTTTATAAAATCGACGAAAGATTTTTATAGATGAATAAACTTATTCTAGATTAGAAAATTTCGATTTTCTATCTTGTAGTGGAATGTTTGTTATTAGCCCATAATTTATTCCTCCACGAATTATTTGGAACTTAATACCATCACATTCCATTACAACTTTCTTTTTTTTCTAATCATTATTATAATAATAATAATAACAATTTTTTCTTAAAATGTAAACGTATATACTGCTATTAAATAAATATGCTTATGATATTCTGGTTAAAAACTCGAATTCATTAAAAAATAATAATAGAAATCAGTTTTACTAACAAAATAATTAATTTTAATTTATTTGCAAATTATGTTTATGTGATAAAACAATAATTAATAATATTCTTGTAAATAAGGTATTAAAAATGGCAAAAGTAACTATTGTTCATCGAGATGAGGTTCCTGGTTTACCAAGTAAATATACTGAGGAAGAACTTCAAACCGTTGTTGAAATGGTAGATGAGATGTTTAAAAACCTTGGAGGAATAGATAAATATATTAAACCTGGAGAGACAGTTGTACTGAAACCAAATAGTTGCACTTATTTCGGTTCTGTAATGATTGATAAAAAATCTGGAGAAGAATGTGTAAATTTACAAGGAGCTGCTAATACCGATGCTAGAGTATTAGCTGCGATAACTAAATTAGCATTAGAAAAAGCTAACGCAAAAGAAGTATTAACTGCTGAAACTTGTGCCTTTGATTATCATGAGCGCTGGCAAGCTTGCATCACATTGAATGTATCTGGAATAAAAGCTGCTGTTGAAGCAGTTGGGGGGAAGGCTATTGATTTTAATGATATGGAACGAGTCGAGATCGAAACCATAAAACCGGCAAATGCAATGGATAAAATTCATGTTCCTGAGATCTTAACAAGATCCGATGTAGCTTTTATTAATTGTCCAGCAATGAAAACCCATAGTTTTGAAACTTTAACCTTAGGTATGAAAAATTATCAAGGTATTTTCAAGTGGGAAGATAAATTAATAGCTCATGATGGAAAACTTAGTTTAAAATTTGTTGATATGGTTCGAACTTTGCCTCCCCGATTAACAGTAACTAGTGGTCTTTGGGCGGTTCAAGGTCAAGGGCCAATCCCTATGCGAGGACATGATTATATGACGATTACCGATATGAACACTATAGTAGCCGGTGATAATATGATCGCTACCGATGCTGTGACCGCTATAGTTATGGGATTTGACCCTATGGACGTAAGAACTATTAGGCTTGGAGCTCATCTTGGTGCTGGACCATTAGATCTTAAAGAAATAGAATTAACAGGAACTCCAATAGATGCTGTAAAGAGAGACTTTATGAAACCATCAGGTGAGTGTAATGGTATTTATCCAACGGTTCGAGTTATAGAAGGAAGCCCCTGTTATGTATGTAAAGCATTAGTGCGTGCTATATGTGATGGTTTAGCTTTTACTTTTCCAAAATTACACGAACATGATCAAGATCCTATCTTTGTCTTGGGTTTGAACGCTTATATACCTGAAGATATACGAGGAAGTGACAAAGATGTATGGGTAATTGGAGATTGTGCTGCAGAACATAAAAATATCACCTCAAATACTCACTTCTATCCAGGATGCTGTCCAATGCAGGCCAACATTGAACTCCCAGGTACCGTCGTTAACAAATGGAAATCTCTTTAATGAGATTTTTAAAAATCAATATTCTTTTTTCTTTTTTAATTTTAGAAAAAGTTTCAATTAATCTCTGATTATATTCCTCCAGAAATTAAAGATTTTTATTGTAAATCCCTCTGAGAAAGAATATATTAAATAATTAGCGAAAAAATAAGTGGTACATGAAAATTGGGACATTTATCAACTTTAGGCTGTGTTTTTTACCCCTTTATATCGATAAAATGAATAGGATTGGTGATCTCATCAAAATACATCTTTTCCGCAAATTGGGCAATATTTCTGTTCTTTAGGTATTTTATACCCACAATAAGGGCAATCGAGCTGTACTTGGGGGTCTATCTCCTCCTTGATGGGTTTTTTTTGAGCGTGATATGCCGGTTCTATATCGTCTGGTGGTTCGGGAGGTCTATATACGTATGGATATGGAAAGCGATAGTCTCCATTATCGGGTCGAGTTTTATCATCATTAAAACCTTTATTATTAAAAGGACGGATAATTAATTCAATACCATCAAACTCTAATTCATCAACTACGTTTTTCGAAACTTGTCCTGCAAAATCTAAGACCATATTCGAAATTTCTATCGTTGCTGTAGCTTTTTTATTATTATTAGGATTCTCAACTTCAACCGAAGCTCCCTTTGAAAGACCTAACTTGTTTGCATTTTCTTGGCAAATTACTACTTTATTTGAGGTGCCTTCGTTGACTTGAACAAAAATTTTGATTTCGCTCATGTCTTACCATCATATTTTAATACTTTTAATAATTTCGAAATAATCTAAAAAAAAATTGATTTATGTAGTAAAATTATTTCAATTAATATATTGATGGCAGATATCTAAAAATTAAAATATATAAAAGAGATCTTTAACTATTGCGGTTTTTAATCTTCAGACTTAATTTTTTTCAGTTTCTCAATTAATGCGGGAACAATTTCATGGAGATCTCCGACAATTCCATAGTGGGCTACGCTAAATATAGGAGCATTTTGATCCTTATTGATAGCCACAATAATCTCTGAATTCTGCATACCCACTAAATGCTGAATAGCTCCAGAAATACCGCAAGCAATATATAACTTAGGAGAAACGGTTTTTCCTGTTTGACCTACTTGCCTATCTGGGTCAAGCCAATTTAATTCAATAGTTACCCTTGAACCACCTAATTCAGCTCCTATTACCCTAGCAAGCTCTTCAATCGTCTTAAAACCCTCTTTTGATCCTACTCCTCTGCCGCCAGCTACGATAATTTCAGCATCTTCTAAATTTATGCTTTTCTTTTGTTTTTCAATAATTTTTACGATTTTTGTAATTGAATCTTTTTGTTTGTATTCTTTTTCTATTTTCCTTACTTTCACTTTCTTATTATATTCCTTATTCGCTTTGAAAATACCTGGCCTAACAGTTGCCATTTGTGGTCTGCTAGTTGGAGTTCTTATCGTAGCCATTATATTTCCTCCAAAAGTTGGCCTCGTTTGCAATAAATTTCTTGTATTTTCTTCGATATCAAGTCCAGTACAATCTGCTGTTAAACCAGCATTCAGTCTCTTGGCTACTCTTGGGGCAAAATCTCTTCCTGTCGGGGTTGCTCCTATTAATATAATTTCTGGTTTACATTCAGAAATTAAATTCGTTAAGCTATTTACATATAAATCTGAATAATAATCTTTTAGAATTGAGGACTTAATATAAATTACTTCATCTGCCCCAAATTGACCAAATTCTTCCAACTTATCATCAAAAACATTACCCAAAATGACAAGTGTTAAATCTACTTTTAACTGATCAGCAAGCTTGCGACCTTTCCCCAATAATTGATATGCAACCTTATGAATTTCTCCTTTATAGTGTTCAGCGATTACCCATACTCCCTTATATAAAGATTTATCTACTTTATCAATATACTCTTCTCGTTCCAAGATTATTGCTTCGACAGGACATGCATCAACACAAGCACCACATAAATTACATTCTCCAGTAATAACTGCAACATTCTCGATTATTTCAATTCCACCATAAGGGCATGCATCAACGCAGCTTGCGCATCCAGTACATAATTCATTCTCAATGACAATACTCATTTTTATTTACCCTAAATTACTTTATCATCTTTTAAATTATTGCATAAATCTTCGACCATCTCTTCAATACTTCCCTCTAAAATAATATGTTCTCCCTTCCTTTCAGGTATAAAGATTTTCCAAACCTCAGTCATAGATCCATTCAATCCGATCTCATCTTTTTCTGCTTTTAAGTCTTCAGCATTCCAATATATAACCTTCTTTTTCTCATATGCATCGACGATTCCCTTTACACTTGGATTTCTAGGTACATTTATTTCTTTTAAAACTGAAATTAATACAGGTAATTTAGATTCTATTACAACAACCTCTTCAGTTCTAAATGCCCTCTCAACTGCCACGGTATTTTGGTCTTTTAACTGAAAATTTAATACATATGTTATTTGTGGAATATCTAACTCTTCAGCTAACTCAGGACCAACTTGTGCCGTATCGCCATCAATAGCTTGAGTACCACATATTACAAGATATTGCTCATCTTTCTTTGATTGTAATAATAACTTTTTTATACCAAGTGCTAAAGTATGTGATGTTGCTAAAGTATCTGCTCCTGCAAAGGCTCTATCGGTTAAAAGATAGGCTTCATCGACACCCATAGACAATGCTTCACGTAAAGCTTCTTCTGCTTGAGGAGGCCCCATACTTAATGCAATGACTTCACCACCAAAATTTTCTTTAATAGATAAGCCCAATTCAACCGCGTGTTTATCATGGGGATTTACTATGGAAGGAACGCCTTCTCTTATTAATGTATTTGTCTTTGGGTCAATCCTTACCTCTGAAACACCAGGTACCTGTTTTATACAAACAAAGATTTTCAAAATCGATCACAATTTATTTAATTTTTTTACTACAATAGAATATTAAACTCTTTTTAAACCGTATATTTATTTTTTATTAATTCGTTATACTAACATTTTTTCTCAAAAAATTCAAACTACAGATTTTAAAAATAAAAAATTAATAAGATCTACGAATAAAATTAAGAATCTTGATTATTTCGATTTCAACATATGATTCGCGATTACCATCCTTTGAATCTCGCTAGTTCCTTCATAAATCTCCCCCATTTTGGCGTCACGAAAAAATCTCTCGACTGCATAGGCTTTCATTAAACCATATCCCCCATGAATTTGAACTGCTTGATGAGCGGCTTTCATTCCTGCTTCGGAAGCTAAAAGTTTTGCCATAGATGCTATTAATCCATAATCCATACCATTATCGCACATCCAAGCAGCTTTATATGTTAATAAGCGAGCTGATTCTACATCTGTAGCCATGTCTGCGATCTTCCATTGAATCCCTTGGAAATTTGCTATTTTTGTTCCAAATTGTTCTCGCTCGTTTGAATACTTAATGGATGCTTCTAAACAAGCCTGAGCTAATCCTAAACACTGAGCTGCTATCGTAATTCTGCCATAATCAAGGATGGCTAACCCAAGTCTAAATCCTGCCCCAACTTGACCTAATATATTTTGTTCAGGAACTATAACGTTATCAAAAACTAACTCAGATGTATTCGAAGCACGAACCCCTAATTTATCTTCTTTTACACCTACTGAATATCCTTTAGTATTTGTGTCGACAATGAATATAGTTAATTCTTTTCTTGCTCCTTTCTGCCCTGTTTTAGCAACAACTAATAAAGTTTCAGCGATTCCTCCATTTGTTGCAAAGATTTTGCTCCCATTCAACACATACTCGTCTCCGTTTTTTTCAGCAGTTAGTTGAACGCCACCAGCATCTGAACCAGCATTCGCTTCAGTTAAGCAAAAAGCACCGATTCTATCTCCTTTAGCTAATGGAATTAAAAATTTCTGCTTTTGTTCTTCGGTTCCAAATTTATAAATAGGGTATGTACAAACACTACAATGTACCCCAGTTGTTATTGACCAGGATGCATCGATTCGACCTATTTCTTCAGTAACAATAGCAAAAGCAATAGTGTCATTATGAAGCCCAGCACCACCATATTCTTGAGGTATGCAAGAACCAAAATAATTCATCTCTTTCATTTTCTGCATAACAACAGGATCTAATTCAGATTTTTGATCACTTTCTTCAGCTACTGGAGCAATATATTTTTCTGCAAACTCGCGGGTTTGCTTTCTAATCATTTTTTGTTTTTCTGTTAATGAGAAATCCATATAAATCAACAAATAATACTTTTTAACTCGAAATATTGATAAAAATTTAAATTATTTTAAATAATTAAGCATTTTTATAAAATATTACAAAATAATTTGTTGGTTTGAAATTCAAGACTTTTAATTAAAAATCGGCACTTCTATTCAGTTGTGAATTGAAATGGATGGAAATGAACATTTTAGAGTTTCAAAGCATAAGGAATATTTATATGTAATCAAAGAAAATATTTCTATCGTTCATCCTGTATATAGAAATGATCCACTTAATATGTATCTAATTTTAGGCTCTCATACGGCTCTTTTGCTTGATACGGGATGTGGACTATATCCTTTAAAACCAATTATAGAGGAAATAATAGGGAAAAGAAAATTAAAAGTACTTAATACTCATACACATTGGGATCATATTTTAGGAAATGAAGAATTTGGAGAAATTTATGTACATGAGAATGAAGCGCATATAGTCTCAAATCCCTATGACTTATGGTTCTTAAAAGATTCGCCATGTGAAATAGTTAAACGCTATGAAACAAAAAATTTTTTAATTCCTCCCGCTGAAAATGTAAAAACAATTAAAGATGGATATATTTTTGATTTGGGAGATATCACAATCGAAGTGATTCACTGTCCAGGTCATTCTCCGGGGTCTCTATGTTTATTAACTAATACTAAAGAACTATTTACTAGCGATGTAGCTTATTTTGGTGATACTTTTTTGCCTAAAAAGACGCATTTTCCTGAAGTCCTTGGAACTCTGGAAAAATTAATTGATTTATGTGAAAAGTATGAAAAAATTGAACTTTATCCGTCTCATCGAATATACCCATGTGATAAAACTCTTTTAACTGATCTTTACGATGGCATCAAAAATATTGAGAATAAGTGGAGCACTAAGAAAGCTTTTGATTTTTTTGAAGCATGGCAGATTGATGATGATAAATTTAGATATTATATTGCTAAAAAATAGTAAAGAAAATAAATTCTAAAGTTTTTAAGTATAGGACTTTTTAAAAACTTAAATAAAATGAAATCTCATTATTAAATAAATAGAAAATATAAATAAATTTTTAGGATGACTGGTTTTTATGGAATCAGAGCATGTTTTCTTGAAGTTTTTCGGCAGAAACCTTATAAGCTATAAAAAACTTGAAAATGGACAGGTAATTGGTTCAGGGATTCTCAATCCAATTCTCGATAGGATTAATGTATTTCGTCTTCTAATGGTCTTACTTTTACAAGCTAATTTCTATAATAATGAAGTTGGGAAATGGAATGGAAAACCTGTTGCTAACACTTTTGCACCACCTGTTGGAAGCCGACCCATGCTTCGCGCCTTAAAAGGGTTAATAAAATCCCAATTAATGTCTTATCCTTTACCAATTGCGATGACGTTTGCTGTAACCTATAATTGCCAATGTAAATGTGTACATTGTAGTGCTGGGAGACATCTTAGAAAAGATAAGAAGGAATTATCTACAGAAGAAGCTAAAAAGTTAATTGATGATGCTCAGAAATTGGGAGTAACAATAATTGCTTTCACTGGAGGAGAACCCTTATTAAGGGAAGATGTATATGAACTAATATCTCATGTGGATAAACAAAAGGCTATGCCTGTCATGTTTACAAATGGACAATTTCTTACGGAAGAAAATGTAAATAGGTTAGCGGATGCAGGGCTATATTCACTATTTTTAAGTATAGATACCCCAGATGCCGAAAAGCATGATGAATTAAGAGGAATGCCAGGACTCTTCGAAACAGCCATTGAAGGACTTAAAAGAGTGAAATCAAAAGGTATATTTGCAGGATTTTCATCTTATGCTACCCGTTCAGGTGCAAAAGAGGGAAGATACATAAAACTACATGAACTAGCTAAAGAACTTGGCCTTCATAATATAATCCTTTTTGATTGTGTTCCCACGGGAAATATGTTACATGATACAAGTGAGATGTTAACATTTGAACTGAGAGAAAAATTACATCAATATTCAGCTGAGGTTTTCAGGGAGAAAATTGTACCACCTTTATCATCTCAAGCTTGGCAAAATTCTGTGGAAGCCTATCTCTCTGGTATAGGTTGCTTAGCAGCAAATATTCAATATTATGCCTCTGCTTATGGAGATATTTCTCCCTGTGATTTTTCACCTCTCTCTTTTGGAAATATTAGAAAACATCCGTTAAAGAAGATATGGATGAGCATGGTAAAACATCCTGCTTACAACCACAAAAGTCCTTTCTGTAGAATGCAAGATAAAAACTTCCGGCATTTCTATATTGATCCTATTCCTGATGACGCCTATTTACCTTATCCAATAAATAAACTTCCACATGTAGACTATCGTAAGTAAAGGATTTCTATTATTTCCTAATAATCTTTCTTTTGAAGGCACCTATTCTTCAAAAAGGATAAAATAATATTAATTTGACTTAATAAATGGCATTTCGGAATCTGGTTTTCGAGAAAGTCTTTTAGGACCTGCATAAATAATGACAATTATTAAATACAAGCCGATCATAATACCTCCACCAATATAAAATACCATTTGAGGTAGTAGCCCAAAATACCCAGTTATAAATGCACCGTTAAAATTAAAGCTAAAATGGAAAATAACTGCGATTATCAAACTACCTTTTGTATTATTATAACCCCATGTTATTAAAATTGAGATAACAAGATTAAGGAAAATAAATATATAGAAAGGTATTCTAGTTTCAACAAAATGTAATGGAATATGCCAACAAGCCCAAATTAGTCCTAAAATCAAACTGGAATTTAAAGCATTAAATTTTGACTCAAGTCTTGGTAAAGCAAAACCTCTCCATCCTGCTTCTTCACTTAAAGGACCAGATAATAATGTAGTTAACAAGTAAAATAGAATTAAGGGAAAGGTTAATCCTGGTACTGGTCCTGGTGCAGTCCCTCCAAATAAAAGGTAAATACCAGCAAAAATTAGTGGAGCGATCATTAAAAGGAATGCCGCAAAATACCACTTAAAACCTACTTTCCATTTTAAAAAGCCTCTTAACAAAATTTTAACTTGTTTCCAACCTCCAATTAACCAAGAAATAATTATAGCAGAAATCGTTGGATTCCAAGCTGATAAAAACCAATAAATTATGAAAGAATCATCCCAAAGTAATCTAAGGACAACAGCAATAATCATTAAAAGATAAGTTAATATGAAATATAATGTAAGAGAATATTTCTTTAGAAATTCAGAAGATTTCATATATGATATTTATTTTTGAGACATAAATAATTTTTTTCCAATTATAGAGATTTCTTAAAAATATTGATAAATTATAATCCAAACTAACAAATAGTTCATTTTTTGATTTTTATAATAATAATAAAAAAATCAAATTAAAATATGCAAGGTGAAGGTTAAATGGCAAAAATTGCAATAATCGCTACAGATGGGTTTGAAGAGGCAGAACTAATCTATCCCTATTATCGTTTAAAAGAAGCTGGTCATAAAAGCGAACTAATCAGTCTTGGAAAGAGACCCATTGAGGGGAAATTTGGATATATCATGAAACCTTCTTATAAAATCGATGACATCAACGCTAATGATTACGATGGTGTCATTATACCAGGAGGAACCAAAAATCCCGATTACTTAAGAAGAAATAAAGAAGTACTTGATTTCGTTCATAAAATGGATGAAGAAAAAAAACTGGTTGGGGCTGTATGCCATGCTGGCTGGGTCTTGATATCATCAAAAGTTATAAAAGGGCGGAGAGCAACAAGTTATTACGCAATAAAAGATGACATGATTAATGCAGGTGCAAAATTTGAAGATAAATCAGTCGTAATTGATGAAAATTTAATTACATCAAGAATGCCGGATGATTTACCAGATTTTATGAAAGTAATTTTAAAATTCTTAGAGGACTAGTTCTAATAATTGTTGATTTCATCTAATTGTTGTAATTTATTTTTTAAAAAAAATAAATAAATTTTGTCCCAATTCTATAACTTAGTATTTTATAAAGATTATATTTCTGAGACCTTACTTTTAATAATTCTAAATTATAATGAGGCTTAATATTAAAACTAAATTAAATCAAGAAGGTGCTATTAAAATGAGCTTAACTTGTACTAGTTGCGGCAAAATAGTTGAAACTTTACCATTACAATGCGGATATAGTATTAATGTTAATTATGATACAAATCAATGGGAATGTTACATGGAAGACTGTGGAACGATATCGATTAACGAATTTATATGTTCAAATTGTTGTACAAATAAAAATATCTTGAAGATAAACAAAGCATTCGAACAATTATCATTAGAAAATGATGAATTTAAGGATGAATTAACTTATTTTAAAAAAAATGTAGTTCAGATTAATCTTACCGACTCAAATTTTAACTACTGGGTAGAATTTGGAAACGGAGTATATACATGCGGTAAAGGTGTAAAAGAAAATCCCTCGATAATAGTATCTTGTCCTCAAAAGACGATGAATCAAATTCTTAAAGGAAATTTAGACCCCTTTAGTGAATTTTTTGTGGGTAAAGTTAAAATTGAAGGAGATCTTCAATATGCTGTAGTTTATTTTGATCTTATAAAACTAGCTTCGGAAATCGGAAAAGAATTGGGAGGTGCGTCTTTTGAATAAGACATTCATATGGGGCCATAGAGGATCTGGATTTATCGGTACACAAAATACATTATCTTCTTTTAAGAATGCAATTGATATGGGAGTTGATGGATTAAAAACTGAAGCACAGTTATCAAAAGAAGGTGAAGTATTTCTGACTTTTTATAATTCTATTAAATTTAACGGAGAAGAAGTTTTAATTAAAGATTTATCTTCTGAGGAGATTAAAAAGTATCATTTAGATAATGGTGAAACTATACCAACTCTTCATGAATTATTTGATACTTTTAAAGGATATGAACTAAAATACAATTTCGATATTAAATTACCAGAAGTAGGAATAAAAATCATCGAAGTTGCAAGGAAATATGGATTAATTGATCATATTGAGATTGCCAAACCTTCAATATTACCTGATTCACTTCCTTCAATATTTTCTAAAATTAGGGAATTTGACAAAAAAGTTTGTTTGATTAATTCAGTTTTCTTAAAATATTCAAACATCACTGAAGAACATTTAGAACTTGAAGAAATGAAAAGATTAAACATAGAAGGTATCAATGTTAACTATAATTATGCTAATTTTGAATTATTCAAAAAAGTTAAGGATCTAGGGTTTAAATTTTACATTTGGGGTGTTCTTTTTAAACGACCAATGCAAAAATTCCTCAGTATGAAATATAATGATGAATATATTGATGGCATTTTTACAAATCAACCAGATAGAATATTAAAATTCCGTAAAGAAATTCAAAATTAATTTTTTTTTAATCTCTACTGTTTCTTGGCAAGAATTTTTAAAAAAAAGATTAAAGGATAGACCTTTAGATTTTAACTTCTATCCATTACAAGTTTTAACATCTTCTTTATATTTTCCACATCTATATCGTCTTTAGACTTAATTTTTAAATGTCTTGTCATTTTTCCAGTGCCTTCGAATAGTTTAATTTCTTCTGTTGTTAAATTCTTGATTGAGAAACCTAAGTTAACATGTGTCTTTAAAGCAACAATATAATATTTATTCCCATAATATGGCACTCCATATTTCATCTCCTCTTTAATGTTTGGATAGGTTCTTAATATGATATTCCTTAAAATTTGGCAGATTTCTTTTTGAGGAGATTTCTGCTTTTTTATATAATCATCAACCTTTTCATCCATACTATTTAAAATAACTCCCCTTATTTTAAATTTAATTTATTTTGTAATCAAATGATTTGAAATGATAAAGTCTATAGGAATTTACATAATTATCTTTATCAAAGTTTTTTAGCATTCCTAATTTCTTTTATTTAAGTAATATTAAATTAATTATATTAAGTAATTTAGCGTGAAAATCACTTGTTTGACAAAAATTATTTGTATAAAATTAATCAAGAGAAAGAGAAATGGGAAGAAAAATATAAGAATGTAAAAGAACGAGAAGCTAAATTTGTAACCGATTCTGAAATACCTATTAAGCAATTATATACTCCTTTAGACGTAAAGGGAGATTATTTCGAAAGAATTGGTTTTCCGGGAGAACCTCCTTATACACGAGGTGTATATCCTACAATGTATCGTGGGCGTCTATGGACTATGCGATTGTTTTCGGGACATGGAACTCCAGAGGAAACTAATCAGCGATGGAAATATTTATATGAAAATGGTGAAACTGGGTTTAGTGCTGCTGTGGATGCTCTTACTTTTAATGGTATTGACCCTACAAATCCAGATGGAGCTCCTGAAGTAGGAACATCAGGGGTCCCTCTCTATTGTATTGATAGTCTTTTTGCTCTTACTGAAGATATCCCCATAGATAAAGTGAGTGTAGCATTAGTAGTGGAACCATTTACTTCTGCTCCTGTGTGCGCTATGTATTTCAATATGGCAAAGATGCGAGGATATGATATTAGTCAATTGATGGGTACAACCCAAAATGATATCCTAACCATGACGGTGGGCTATATACCATATAAAAATTCTCCTCCGAATCATTTACTACGCCTAGCTTGTGATTTCATTGAATGGACAGTTCCAATGAAAAATGTTCCAAAATGGCATCCTATTAATTTCACCGGTTATAATTATCGAGAAGGAGGTATTGATGCTGTTCAAGAATTAGGCTTCGTATTTGCTAGCGCTTGTTCTCATATCGATAATTTAATTGAAAGAGGATGGAAAATAGATGATTTTGTGAATAGACTTGCTTTCCATCTTGCGGCACATAAAGATTTTTTTGAGGAAATTGCTAAATATAGAGCCGCTAGAAGAATTTGGGCTAAACTTATGAAGGATAGATATGATGCTAAAGATAAAAGGAGCCTTGAATTTCGTTTTCATGTCCAAACTGCAGGAAGCTCCCTAACTGCCCAAATGCCAATGGTAAATATAGTACGAACAGCAATCCAAGGATTAGAAGCTAATTTAGGAGGATGTCAATCACTTCATACCAATTCTTATGACGAAGCAATATGTTTACCGTCAGAACAAGCTGCTATAGTTGCTTTAAGAACCCAACAAGTAATTGCTGACGAAACACGAATTACAAATACTATAGATCCTTTAGCAGGTTCATATTTTGTTGAATGGTTAACTGATGAAGTAGAAAATAGAGTATGGAAGTATATCGATAAGATTGAGAAAGTAGGCACAATAGATAAAGCTCTTTCCAGCGGATTTCTCTATAAAGAAATGAGAGACGCATTTCATAAACGGAGGACAAGAATTGAAAAAGGGGAAGAAATAATGCTAGGGGTTAATAAATACCCTATCTCGTATGATACTGTTACTGATGTCTTTAGAACGAATGAGGAGGCGATTAAAATTGAAGTAAATAGGATTAATAAACTTAAAGAACGGAGAGATAATTCCAAATTGGAAAGAATTTTAGATAAATTACGGAATCTATGTGAAAAAGAAGAAAATGTAATGCCTATTATAATGGAAGCAACAAAAGAAGGAGCTACATTACAAGAGATTTGTGATGTTTACAGAGAAATATGGGGCATTTGGGATCCCCCATTGGCTATATAATTACGAGGTGTTAAGATTGAGTGAAAAGAAAATTCGTGTATTAATGTCTAAACCTGGTATTGATGGTCATTGGCGAGGTGGAATAGTAGTATCACGTGCTTTAAGGGATGCTGGTATGGAGCTGATTTTTGGAGGATTTCAAAATGTAGAACAAATTGTCGAAGCTGCTGTTCAAGAGGACGTAGATGTTATTGGATTAAGTATACATTCTGGAGCACATTTTGCTTATACTCAAAAAGTTATTGATTTATTAAAAGAAAGAGGTGTGCTTGATAATATCATGATTCTTTTAGGAGGAGTTATTCCAGCAAAAGATTTTAATAAATTGAAAGAGATGGGTGTCGCTAACGTTTATGGTCCTGGTTCAATGACATCAGATATTGTAGAATTTATTAAAACCCATGTCAAAAAATAAAAAAAACATAAAATATTTTATAATCCAAATTTAAATCTATATTCTTATCATTTGAGGATGTTAATAGTTGAAAAATAGCTACGATATTGAAACCTTAATTCATAACTTTAAGAAGAAGGATAAGATTGCTTTAGCAAAGATAATTACAATTATTGAAAATGAACCTGAAAAAGCACACGAGATATTTAAACACTTTGAAGGAATAAATAATGAATCATATATTATTGGACTAACAGGCTCTCCTGGTGTAGGCAAAAGTACTTTAACAGGGGCAATAACACAGAAATTATTAGATGAGGGGAAGTCAGTTGGGATTATTTGCGTCGATCCCACTTCGCCATTTAGCGGTGGTGCTTTTTTAGGAGATAGAATCCGAATGACCAACATTTCTTTGCATCAAAATGTGTTTTTGAGGAGTATTGCTTCAAGGGGATTTAAGGGTGGGATTTCAAGGGCGGTATTTGATATAAGTTTATTATATGAAGCATATGGAATGGATGTAATCATTATTGAGACAGTAGGAGTTGGACAAGCTGAATTCGATATTTACAACTTAGCTTATAGTATTGTTGTGATCCTTGTACCGGGATATGGAGACGCTATTCAAATGCAGAAAGCAGGCATCATAGAAATCGGTGATATTTACGATGTTAACAAAAAAGATTTAGGAGGAGAAGATATTGCTGTACAAATCGAAATGATGCTCGATGATACTATATTTCAATCAGGATGGAGACCTCCTGTTTCAATGACAGATGCTATTAATGGAGAAGGTATTGATGATCTTATTCAAAATATATTCGATCATAAGGAACATCTCGAACTTTCTGGATTAATAGATATCAAGAAAAAAAATCGATTTACTTATAAGATAAAAGAACTCCTATACTCTAAAGTGGAGAAAATAGTCTCAGAACAATTGATTGATGAAACTGAAATCTCTGAAATTATTAATAAAGCGTTAAAAGATGGAAAATTTAAAATTTATAGAACAATTCACAATAAATTTGAGGATATAAATTTTGAAATAAAAGAAAAATAATCATTTTATATATTTACAAATAAAAATAACAAATTTTAAAAAAGATCATCATTAAGATCTTCATTTCCTTCTGGAAATCTTCCGAATTCTTGCATGTATTGTTGTAATAATTCACTCTCTCTTTTTGTATACATTGGATCTTCATCAAAATTAAAGTAACATGCTTTCGAGTTTGTTGACAATTGTTCTTCCAATGCTAACCGTAAATTAGCAGTTCCTTGTATTAGGATTATTTCTTGATTCTCATTTAGGATTTGAATCGCACCTTCAATTTCAGGTACATTTTGAATATTCTCATTAGTCAATTCTAACCATTTTTGAGGTGGGAGTACAACAGGAGAGATTTCAAAACGTAAATCACATCTTAAACATCGGTTTGCTTCTTCTAATGCTAATGATTCATCAAAACCTAGTTCAACTTCTCTAAAACTAACTTGCCGATTTTTTAGTGATAAAAGTGGCATTTGAATACGTGCTTTATCATAAAAATTTTCATCCCGCCCCAACCAAGGATTAAGAATATCAGGTTCAAGGAAGCTATCTTCTAAATTGCCATTACCACCCAAGTACCTATCAATTGAAGAAGCTGCCTTTCGTCCCATCTCAATTGCATCAACTACAGATCCTGGGCTATTTGCAACTTCACCACCAGCATATATTCCTGGAATACTTGTTTCTAAAGTATCTTCTTTAGTTTGAATTAATCCACCTTGGGATATTTTGATTTTACTCTCACTTCCCAATAAGGATAAATCAGGGATTTGACCAATAGCCATTATTATTGTCTCAGCCTCAATAGACTTTTTGTTAGTTTCATCAAAAATAGGGTTAAACAAATCATTCTCATCAAATACAGAATCACAATGAATAAATTCTACCTCAGAAGTTAATCCTTCCATTTCAGAAATTTTGTTTGGTCCCCAAGAACAATTAAGTGTGATATTTTCGTCTATTGCTTTTTGTATTTCCCAATCATGAGCAGGCATCTCTTCCCTACACTCTAAACAGGTTATCTGCACTTCCTTAGCTCCTAGACGTTTAGCAGTTAAAGCTACATCAATAGCGACATTACCTCCACCAATAACAATAACTTTATTGCCTACCTTAACCTCCTTACCAAGATTAACTCTCTTCAGAAAATCTAGACCCCAGAGAATATTAGATCTACTTGAACCTGCGATCTCAAGCTTTTTAGTATTTTGAGCGCCAATGGCTAAATAAGTTGCATTGAAACCCTGTTCTTTCAAATCATCTAGCGACAAATGTTCTCCTATAACTTTGTCAGTTTGAATGTCAATTCCTATATTTAAGATATGATCAAGATCTTTTTGAAGAACTTTTCGTGGTAATCGGTATTCAGGAATTCCTAGTTTTAACATACCTCCTATATAGGAATTTGCTTCAAATAATGTAACAGAATGTCCAAACCTACGTAAATAATATGCTGCTGTAAGTCCAGATGGACCAGAACCGACCACAGCAATTTTTTTCTCTGTTGATGAGGGAATTTTTACCTTTGGTTTCCATAATTCAGTATCATAATCCATTGCAAAACGTTTTAATGCGCATATAGCAATAGATTCGTTAATTTGATTCCTACGACATTCTATTTCACAATCATGAAAACAAACTCTTCCAAGAACGGAAGGTAAGGGGGTTTTTTCCCGTATAACTGCTGCTGCTTCGGAATATTTTTTCTCAGTAATTAATTTAATATATCTTGGTACATCCATACCTATTGGACACGCGTTTCTACAAGGGACAAGCAATTTCTCTCGTTCAGCCCATAGAATATCTTTATCTGTGAGTGCTCCTGTAGGGCAAACCTCAATACAAGCTCCACAGAATTTACATCCAGATTCCTTGAGAGAAGGAGCAAGACTTCCAACTATAGTTTCTCCGTTAGAATATACAAATCCTAAAGCTTCAATACCACGAACATCTCGACACACTCTAACACATCTTGTACAACCTATACATAGTTCATAATTTCGAACAAAAAGTGGCTCGTTTTCAATAATTGCGCGCCCTTGAGGCTTATAACGTTGAGTATCTTCTCGAATTCCAATATATTCTGCAACTTTTTGCAGTTCACATCTCCCCAAGATTGGACAGCAGCGTTCTTCAACTGGAACATTCGGTGAGCATGGTTCACGACTACAACCCTCACGTTGAGCACACATTAGGCATGCATGAGGATGCTTTGAAAGAATATTCATTAATTTTTCACGTCGTAAGGTTAGAATATCTGGTGTGTCGGTCGAGATTATCATTCCTTCTTCTATTATCGTGCTGCAAGATGTTAGTAATTCCTCCAATCCCTCCACTTTTACCACGCATAATTTGCATCCCTCATGTTCTTGAATACTATCACTACTAAATCTAGAATTTCCCTGAAAAATTAAATCAGATGGCTTTAATCCGACTAGAGGCGCTAAATCAGGGTGAGCACAAAGACTGGGAATATAAATTCCAGCATTTAGGGATGCTTCTAATATAGTATTCCCTTTCATTGCTTCTACTTTAGTACCATTAATGGTTATTGATATTGTTTCCATATTAAACACTCTCTTTTTAAGAATTAACCTAAAAATTAATTCTTTTTGATTATCCTCAATAATACTCAAGATTTAAATATAAACTAAAAATTTCTAACGTTGATTATTACTTTTTTGTAAAAATTTTATTATAAAAGATTAGAGGAAAATTAAAATGTTTAAAGATATGAGTAGAGCGGCATTATCTCTTTTCATTTTTGGAATATATTTAGTATTTATAGGAATTACAATGTTATTTATACCAGAAATGATGTTTGCAATACTAATGTACCCTACAGCTCCTGATATAATGTCACGCCTTTTCGGAATGATTATAATACTCTTAGCTTACTATTATATTCGCGCTGCCCTTGATGAAGAGGGGATGAAAAAATTTTTCATGTGGACAGTTCACACACGAGCTAGCGTTATTATTTTCATGATCATTTTTGCAGTACTACAATTTGTAAATTTTCTTATCTTAATTTTTGGAGCCATTGACTTCGCAGCAGCGATTTGGACTTTCTGGGCTTTAAGAAAGGACAAAGCGGAATAAAAATATTAAATCTAAAATCTCTATATTTTTTTTTAATGAATTATAATAGGGTTACCAAGAGTGTTCTATTGCTCCAGGTTCACATGCTTTTACACAAGGTAATTCTTTTGCTTCACTACCTGGTTTACAGGGAGCACAGGAATATTTTATTTTCTTACGATGCTCTTCAGAAACCATAGCAATAATCTCATCACCTAATGGATCTAAATCATTTTCTCCCATTTCAAGTACACCAGCAGGACACGCTTCCACGCATTTCCCACATGAATTACATAAATCTGTATCAATCGTAATAAAATACTCTCCAGACCCATCCTTATAACCATAATTAGCTTTTGTCATATCCTTCCTCTTATTTTTATCTTTAAGTTTTCTTGCGATCCTTTTCTATAAGCGCTTTAGCAAATAAAGCGGCTCCAATAGCACCAGCAAGTTGTGGATCAATACTTGGCTCCGGCGATTTTAGGTTCAATTCATCTTCAAGTCTTTTAACAACTCCAATATTTTTAGC
>JBHLJZ010000074.1:0-19222 GCA_048887165.1 Candidatus Hodarchaeota archaeon
ATTGTTCCGAATAAAACAGGTACAAAGGTTAGCATCCTCCTAAAGATATACTTAAGCATACTCATAAACTATCATCTTTACTTTTTTGTTCTTAAAATTTTTTTATTTATTATTATGTAAATCAATTTATATTTCTTTTTCAAAATGTTATAATTTTTTTAATATCTCAAATTGAGAATAAATTTTAAAATTCCTCCTAAATTTATGTAGTTAATAACATTTATATTCATTATGGAACAAATTATTGTTCGATATTTTGAACATTATCTATTTTTCAATATTTGATCAATCCAAATCAGGCATTCAGTACACCACCATTAGTTTTCTCCTCAAAAATATCTATTATTTATATTTATAATTCAAATTAGCTTTATTACTAAATCTTAATTTTAAATATTAATTCAAAAAAAAAATTAATATAGACAAAAAATAAAATGTTTGATAAATCTAATTGTGATAGTTGTGAAAATATTGATTGTTTAACACGATGTCAGTGGATTGAATTTACTGATATCGAAGAAGCACGAAGAGAAAAAAATAAAATGATAAATGGCGAAAATTCACGTGTGTTATCAGAGTGTTCCACATGTTATGCTTGTGATGAATATTGTCCTTACGGATCTCATCCATTTGATTTAATTACTGAGCTACAAGAAAAATATAATTCCCTACCTATTAATCCTCAAATATTGGAAAATACTATTGAAAGATTTGCCCCACACCCAGAATTAAGACTTAAACAGATTGATCCTAACAAACCAGTATTAAATAAATGTGGATTTGGAAGAGCAAATGAGAACAGAATGAAAGGTAAGCTTTTTGATAATTTACAATATGTAAGTGGATTATCATTTTTCTGTAATTTAATGTATCATCACTATGCCAGAGATTCCGTTATAAGAGAAAGAGCACCGATAATTATTGAAAACATTAAAAAGCAAAACATTAAAGAAATGATATGCTACCATGATGAGTGTTATGGATTTTACGCATCATATTGCCCGCGGAACGGAATAGAACTCCCAGAAGGCTTTAAAGCAACCCATATTTATGAATATCTCTTTAAATTTTTAAAAGAACATGAATCGGAAATAACTAAATTAAATATGAAAATTGCATACCAAAGATCATGTTCAAATAGATTTATTCCAGATATAGATGAATATGTGGATAAGATCTGTGATTTAATAGGAGTTGAAAGAGTAAAAAGAAAATTTGATAGAGAGAATGCAATGTGTTGTGCTGGCATTTTGGCGACAATAGGTAAAAAGCCTCTCACGCGAAAAGTTCAAAAAGATAATGTAAATGATATGATAGAATATGAAGCAGAAGTATGCGTCCATAATTGCCCTATGTGCTTAGAAAGTTTGGGATCTTTAGTTGAAAGAAATGGAATGAAAAATTATTTACTCAGCGATTTATGTAGAATGGCACTTGGAGAAAAATTAGATTATTAATTACACTCTGATAATGAAAATACGATACATGAAAATGGTGTAATAAAAAAAATTTTTAACTTAATAAACATAAAAAAACCTAATAGATAAACAAAAAATTAAAATTGGTTAAAGTACTATGTCTGAAGAAGAAATAAGAACAAAAATTAGCGATTTAAAAGATGATATTACACGGATTGAAGAAGATGCATCAAAAAAGGATGCCAATGCAGAAAAAGAAATTGAGATGGATTGGGACGATAAAATTAATGATACAAAAGCTAAATTCGATACAGCAGAAGTTGATCTTAAAGAAGCTAAAGTAGAAGCTGATAAATGGGTGAAGAAAAGGGATCGTCTCATTGTTGAGACAAAATCACTAAAAAAACAATATGAAAATTTTCTTAAAGGTAAGGATGATGCATTAAAGAAGAAATTGACTAACATTGAAAAAGAAAAGAAGACTAAAATAAAGGAAAAAGAAAAAGAAATTAAAAATCTAGAAAAAAAATTAGAAAAATTAGAAGACGAGAAATTAAAACAAAAAATTACTGAATAATAATATAAAATAGATAAATATCATTTTTTTATTTTTAATTATATATCTCACTTTTAGAGTAATATCCTTCCTATTATGATATTATTAACTGGTTTTGAAAAATTTGGGAAGAATTCACTTAATCTAAGTCTAGAATTGGTTAATAACTTCCCTCAAAAAATAAATGGCAGAGAAATAAAGAAATTAATCTTACCAGTTAGTTGGGAAGCTAGCGTTAAAAGTTATAGGACTGTATTAAGTTGTTTAAAAGAGGAAATTGAACTAGTAATATTAACTGGAATTCATTCAGGAAAAAAATTTTATTTAGAGTTATACGCTTGGAATTTTAGATTTGGTAAAGACGAGTATCATAAATATAAATTTGGATTTATAAAGTTTGGAGAACCTTTACGAATAAAATCAATTTTTAATATTGATGTTAAAATCTTGGACCAAATTTCAATTTCGAGTAGCCCTAGCTTCTATCTGTGTAATTACATCTACTTCTGGGCTCTTTTATTGTCTAAATATGATTATCCTGTTGTTTTTTTGCATATTCCAAAAAAAGAAGAATTGAACAAATGTATTAAAGTTGTAGAAAAAGCTAGTATAAAGTTGATAAAGGAAGTTTAAGAAAATATAATTTTTAAAGATTTAGTGGTAATTTCTGCCCTTTTTCATTTAGTAAATCTTTTGAAATATTATATTGAAGTTTTATTTCATCGTATAACCAGTTTAAAAGTCTCATCTTCGAATTATAAATCTCTATTTCTTCTTCAAATAATTCCATTTTTTATATTTCAAGGTATTTAATTTACTACTGATATGATTAGATCCTAAATTACATATTTATGGTTCTAATATCTCGGTATCACTTTCTATAAATAGATTTAAACTCATCAAAAGAATATCAATATAGTCTATACACTCAGCGAGTCTATAATAAACCCGTTTCTGAACCTTTTCAAAATATTCCTGTATAAGTATAGTGGAATTATTATTATAAAATTATGAAAATATTCTTTTCATAATTAGGACTTTTTATATTCTTTCTCTATTTTTTCTATATCATATGCAAGGCTTTCAATTGGTTCACCATCAATAATCTTATCTAAGCGCGTAATTAATTCTTTTGGAAAAATCTCAATCCCGCTAATATGCTCTCTGAATTCTATGAATTTTTCAGTAGTCACATAATCACTGATTGTTCTTTTAGCATCAAACTCGTCCATTACAACTCTTATAAAAAGCTCTATAAGTTCATTTATAATTTTAGTTTCATAGGTCTCAACTTCAATATTTACATCGTAGACCATATGATCATATTTTTTGTTCACTGTTGCAATTTCTTCTGCTCGTTTTCCTTCAATTTCATCTATTTTCGGTTTCATTTGTTTTTTTTTAAATTCTAATTCTTCAAGTTTCGATTTTATTTGTTCAATCATTATAACCATTTATTAAAAGATTTTATTTAAAAATTTAACCACATCATTTCTTCCTACATTAAAAAGAAATAAATTAGCTGAAAAATTCCTCTATAAAACAAATTCAATTAAAGATTTTATTATAATGACAAAGAAGATAAATATACCAGAACCAGAAGATGGGCTTAAATTCATTGATGTTCATTGCCATTTACCCTTTCCTCGCTCCAAAAAAAATGATAGACTTCCATCAGATGAGGTACAATACCATGAATATTTCGATATAGGCGGTCTATATTTAATAACAAGCTCAATAGATATGGTAACACTTAACTTAATTTTGGAATTTATTGAGAACAAAAATAATGTAGGATTTACTTGCGGTTGGGCCCCTCAAACAGTGACTTACACTTCTAAACACAAATATAATGACGAATGGAAAAAATGGGTTAACTATATACAAAATAATAGGGATAAATATCTAGCCATCGGAGAGATTGGCTTAGATTATCATCATGCTCAAACATTAGAAAAGAGAAATAAGCAAGTTGAAGAATTAAAGAAAATTTTTGAATTAACTTATAATTTTAACAAACCTTATGTAATCCATGTAAGGAATGCTGGAGTGCATGAATTCGACAAGTTAAACCCAAAACATAGATTTAATAAGCATGACGGAGCTACGAGGGAACTTCTTAATATAATCAAAGATTTCAATATAAACCCTGAAAAAGTCATGTGGCATTGTTTTTCGGGGCCAGATCCCTATGGATTAACTCTAGCTAAGCAAGGATATTATCTTTCAGTACCGAGTTCTGCGTATGGAATTAAAAGATGGCGTGATGCTACAAAAAGTACTCCTTTAGCAGCATTATTAACAGAAACCGATAGTTATTATCAGCATCCCTACCTTAGGAGCCCAGTTAATGTGCCATCAAACGCAAGATATTCTATTGCGGCTATATCTTTTTCGCATAATATACCCCAAAAAATTGTAAGCGAAAAAACAATAGATAATGCTAAACAATTTTTTAATATAAAAATCAATTAATTTTTAAGATTCATTTTTATCCTATTTCATTGTTTCAGCTTCTTTAAAACATGTTTTTCTGGAGTAAAACAGAAGAACTCACCATTAAATACTTTTTCATTTCCCCTAAAAACTTCAACTTTAACAATTATTTTTCTACCATCTCTGTGATCTACTAAAGCCTTTGCTATTAAAATCTCTCCTTTAACTACAGGTCTAATAAATTTTACATTTGCTCCACCCAATACAACATTAGGATGATTAACGGCAAGCATTGCCGCAAAATCGGCTAAATTAAATATAAATCCTCCATGGATCAAACCAGTTTCATCAGTTATCATATTAGTATCAGTTTTTAATTTAATTTTGGCAAAACCTTTATCCAATTCAATTGGAGTTCCACACAATTGATTATTTATTAAAGTGTGTGTTTTTTGTCTTGTGGAATTCATAATGAAATAATTAGAATGAACCTTTATAAATATAAAATAATTAATAAAAAAACCAATCTAAAATTATTAAGTAAGGACAATCTCTTGGAAAATAACATTTTTTTTGCAACTTAAATTTAATTTATAAAAAATCAGACTAAATTTTATTTATATATTCGATTTTAAATACTAGTCATAATCTGACTAAAAATAAATAGAATAAAATGTGAAAAATAATGCGAACACGAAATATTATTCTTATATTTATAGCTTCATTAATAGTTGGAGGCGGTTTGGGCTTCATTATAACTGGATTTGCCACTTCTGGTACTGTTGAAGAATCATTTTCTTTCTATTATGAAGGAATTCCCTCGACAATAGAGGATCTAAATTTAAATGCAGATATTGGTCGAATTGATATTCAATATAACACATCTGCAACGCAATATCTCGTAGAAGTAAATGTGGACCTGAAGATTACTGGTTTGTTTGTTGCTGGAAGGAAGTATACAAATTACTTTACACCTTATACAGAATGGTGGGAAAACACGACATCTCCCACTAGCTTTGACTTAAAAGTTGTACCAGGTGCTTGGTTCGATCCTAGCCATTGGTTTAGTTCCTATATTATAGAGGTCGCAATAACACTTAGAACAGATGTAGTATATGATCTAGAAGTTATTACTGGTACTGGAGTTATTGAATTAAATTCAGCTGAGAATGTAACTTTAAATGGTGTTACTATGAATTCTGGAACTGGCGATGTAAATCTGAATTTTTTAAATAATACAATGATTCAAGCTGCAGTGAATCTAGAAACAGGAACAGGAGGTATTTCGATATTTAGTGAAGGAACTAACTTTACTCAATCTATTATAACTGATGCTGGTACTGGAACGATCAATTTAAATTTTACAAATAGTATTCTGGGTGGAAATATTCTAGCAAGCACTGGGACTGGAGGCATAAATTTAAAAAGTTATAACATGGAATACACTTCAAACAGTAATTGGAATATAGATACTGGAACAGGAAAGATAACCTTACTAATAAACCAAGATTCAGGTATGGGTGCAAATGTAACAGGATTGCTGAAAACTGGAACAGGAGGTATAGAAGTTATTTATATAGATACAAGTCCTCTTGTTGGTGCTAGTTTTTTTGGAACTACAGGGACTGGTAGCTTTAATCGTATAAACTCATTAGGATTTGAAAGCCCATTAAATAACCCGTTTGACTCTGTTGATTTTTACACAAGTACTTATAACTATGATTTTTCTTTGGAAACAGGGACAGGAAATATTAAAGTAGATGGCTCAAGTTCTTAAAATTCTAACTTTTTTTTATTAATTTTTTTTATTTATTTTGCAATAAAGCTTAAACTAAAAAAAGAAAAATAATTACCAACAATACATATCATAAGTTGGCTTATCACTTAATTGTCCATCTTTAATCCAGATATTTTTTCCTAATGGATGTTCTGAAACAACTTGTGCAATCCTAGGATCATGAGTAACAATAATAATCGTTCTTCCTTCTTCTGCCAATTTAATTAATAAGTCTATTATTGATTTTCCTGTTTCTGAATCCAGATTACCAGTTGGTTCATCAGCTAATATAACTTTAGGATCATTAACTAAAGCTCGGGCAATAGCAACTCTTTGAGATTCACCTCCAGAAAGCTTATTCACCTTACTATGAGCTCTTTCATCAAGTCCTACCAACCTTAATAACTCATGTGCTTTTAAATGTTCTCTCTCCTTTATTCCATATGGTACTAACGGAATAAGTACATTTCCAACAACATCCAAATTTGGGATTAAATAGAATGATTGAAAAACAAATCCTATTTGCTTTTTTCGATATTCTGATAATTTACGTTCTGGCAACTTCCCAATATCAACATTATTTACTAATACTTGACCTGATGAAGGAGAATCCATTGCACCTAAGAGATTTAGAAGCGTACTTTTTCCGCTACCAGAAGGACCCATTATTGTGATTATTTTACCTTCCTCAATATCTAAATCTACATGATCCAGTGCTTTAATCATAGTTCTTTCTTCGCCATAAATCTTGCTTACATCTTTTAAACTTATAAGTGACATTTTTTCGCCCTCCTTATTCACCCTTTAATACTACAACTGGCCTTACTCTTGATGCCTTTATACCAGGATACAAACCACCAAGGATTCCTAAACCTAAAGCATAGGCTACTACTTCAATTATTCCTTCTAATGTAATTATTGCTGAAGCCCCTCCGAATGGGCTACTTCCACTACTTAAAAGTAAAATTAAAATAGTACCTAATGTTAATCCTATACCAGCACCTAAGAATCCAAGTGTTAATGACTCGTAAACTACATTTGCAAAGATATGACGATTTTTCCATCCAGTTGATTTTAATATTGCAAATTCTTTCAATCTAGCTGTAACTGACATTAACTGAGTTACAACTATCGCTGTACCTCCAGCCAATACTGTTATAAAACCGATAATTCCCGCAAATGCATCAAATATACCAAATGTTTCTTCAATAGATTCAAAAAAAGAAGCAAGTGCAAAAGCTGTTACCTCAGTTGGAAAATATCCTCCAGATTCAGAATATTCATTAATTTTTTCTACATATTGTTCAGTAGCTTCCGTAGTTTCTACATTAAAGCGAAGTGAAACTGAGGTGTAAATATTTGTTTCATCGCCAGATTTATTTAAAAAGTCCCATACTATAGCAAGATCAGTATAAAGATAATATTCTCGAGGCACAAAGTCAGGTGCACCATCATCTTCTTGATCGTATACTCCTACTATTGTAAGACTAGCATTAATAAACCCCAAATCAATATTAATTGTATTGCCTATGGAAACTGCAAATTGAGCAATATTGATCAACCTTGAGTCAATTATGGTTTCATTTTCGCTTAAATTAAAACTTCTTCCATTAAGAATCTTCTTGGTTGGACCACCCCATACTTGATCTAATGTGCTATTTAACCCTATAAGACTAAGGCTGTCTCCAACTGTACCAAGTTTATCGCTATAGTCAAGTGTATAAGTTACTGGAGCTTTAGTTTCTATATTATAACCAGTAATATATTCTCCTACGTCTGGAGTATTAAATAATTGAGATGTGATGTTCAATGGCAAATGAGAATTAGCACCTATATTACCTTTCTCAATAACTTCTACTAATCCAATTGTTTCAGTTAAATTTTCTTGAAATTGAGTACGAACACCTGCTGTAAATGCTCCTATTACAAAAACTAGCATTAATCCAATTCCAACACCTATGCTTGATAAGATAGCAGTAGATTTTTTCCTGAAAGCATTTTTTATACTGAATTTTAACATTGTAATATATCAGTTCTTAATTTAATTTATATAATTAAGGTAAAATCGATTAATTCTAAATAATTTCTATTACAAACTATTAGATTCTTAAAGTGATATGATTTAGGAAATAGATAAAGGTGATAAAAAATTTATAATTCGTAAATTTCAGGTCTTCTATCTTTTAATGTAGGAGCAGAAGCTCTTTTTCTTTTCCTATGTAAAAGTTTTAGATCTAAATCTGCTGTTATAACTGCTTCCTCATTTTCATTAGCTTCAACAATAACCCCATTAGGACTCCAAGGAGGTTCACATGGACTCATAATCGCTGATTTACCCCAACCTTCCATTCCTTTAAGAGGAGGATTTCCTACTAAACAAGAATGAGCAATATAAACTTGATTTTGAATAGCACTTGCTTGAGAGCAATGTCTTACTCTCCAAAAGCCATGCTTATCCACTGTATTTGAGGGACAAAAAATAATTTCTGCTCCTTTTAATGTATAGGTTCTGCAAACTTCTGGAAATTCCATCTCATAACAAATAGCTAACGCTACTTTCGCTTTCTCAGTTTCAAAAATCTCTAGCTTATTACCTGGACTTACACCTAACGCTAATTCTAATGGAAATAAATGAGTCTTTCGATGAGTGAATATAGTCCCATCAGGGCTGAATAGGTGTCCAGTATTATATTCCTTTTCATTTTCGAATAATAAATGAGAGCCTGCTATAATGTATTGATCTCTATCCTTAGATAAATTAGTAAAGAGTTCTATATAATCATTAGTAAACTCAAATAATTTACTAATATTATAATTTGGAATGAGATATTGTAGTTCCAATGTGAATGTTTCAGGAAATACAATAAAATCAGAGTCTTTTCCTTGATTCATTAATTTTTCTATATCTTTAGCAAAATCCTCAAAACTGCTTATTGGTTTATAAGCATATTGAACACATGAAATTCTTACTTTCTCAAGCATAACTTCATAATCTCCCAATTTTCCAATTTTCATTCTTATTAAACTATATTAATGTTTAGATTCCTTAAAATTTTAATTTTATATTAGATAAGAATCTTAAACTCTAAAATCAATGAAAATTATATTGAAATAATTATTTAAATTTGAAAATGGGACATTAGAAGTGGAAAATCTTGAAGATGTAATCATTGTAGGAGCAGGACCTGGAATTATCCAGAAGATCCCACTGAATTTGATGAGTGGGTTCACAAAGCTGAAGAGTTATGGAATCCAGTGGAAAAGTGAAATTTATTCTTTAGTGCAAATATTTCATAGGATAGTTCAAGAATCTTAGAAATTTCACTCTCAAGTGTTATTAAATATTTTAATAAAAATTGGACTACTACAGAAATATAATCTTTACAAATTTTTAATGAAGTAATTGTTAAGATATATTTAAAATGAAATGAGGATAAATTTAAGTTGACCATTAAAGGTCTTAGTATAATTAAAAGGGTTATTAATAAAGTAGATCCAACAATGGCTAGAATCTTTATGCCCTGGATCATAAAGCACCCAAAAACAATACCCACAATGCTTCGGTTAGCTAAAGCTTATAAAAAGTCGCGTAGAATACGAAATGAAGAGTTATTTAAAAATGAATTAAAAGTTCCTCCATTCTTAATCATTAGTATAACATCACGGTGTAATCTGAAATGTACAGGTTGTTATGCGGCAGCTACTGGTACAGTTTGTGAGAGTAATAAAGGTAAATCATTGAAAATTGAACAGTGGAAAAAAATAATAGAAGAATCAACAGAATTAGGAGTTTTTGGATTTGTAATCGCTGGTGGAGAACCTTTCGTTGTCCAAGATCTATTAGATTTAAGCCAGGAATTTAAAGACAGGTTATTTATTATTTTCACAAATGGAACTATATTAGACGAACAGAAATTAGAAAAGCTAAAACGTTTAAAAAACACCATTGTAGTTGTAAGTATAGAAGGAGATCAATATTTAACTGACTTACGTAGAGGAAATGGTGTTTATGACAAAGCTTTAGAAGCTATCAAACAACTGGATGAAACCGGAATTATAAATGGTGTCTCTGTTACTATAACTCGTAAAAATCTTCACTATTGGATGAATCCTGAAAATATTGACCATTTGATTGATGAAGGAGTAAGAATAGGATTTATTTTGGAATATATTCCGGTTAATAATGATATTGAATTAATGCTTACTAATGAAGAAAGTAAAGAATTTAGAAAACAAATCTTAAACTATAGAGAAACAAAAAATATTTTCCTTGTACATTCACCAGGGGATGAGGAATATATGGGTGGATGTGTATCTGCTGGAAGAGGTTTTGCTCATATCAACCCATCTGGTGATTTAACACCATGTCCTGTTTCAGACTTAGCTACTCATAATTTAACTAAATCAACTTTAAGAGAAGGATTGAAAAGTCCACTTTTCGAGGTAATTAGAAAAAGTGAGCATTTATTAGAAACTGATGATTCTCCATGTGCTTTATTCTCTCATCCTAACGAAGTCAATGAATTAGCTAAAAAAGTTAAAGCATATAAAACTAGTGCTTAAAAAGTCTCTTATTTTATTTTTATGTAAGTTCTAGAAAAAAAAAAAATTATTATTATTATTATTAGAATTTAGATCCACAATATGAGCAATATACTGCAGATTCTTTAGCTTTTGCGGTTCCGCAATTGGGACAATATTTTACTGTTCCTTCTGAAGGTTGACTTGGTGTACCTTTAACAACCTCAGAATGAATCATCTCTCCAGTTGAAGATGAGAATTTGCCACGTAATAAACCGCTAGATTTTAGATCTAACACAATTGCTTGTACATCTTTTATTGTAATTCCTGTTTTATTGCTAATTACTTCGATTGTAGCAGTAGGATTTGCTTCATATTCATATAAAACTGCATTTCTTAACTTGTCTCTGTTAACCCAAGCGGCACTTTGTCCTATTATAATTGCAGCTGCGATTCCAAGCCAAACTATCCCAAACCAATGAAATCCTCGTCCTTCAATAGGCTTTATTAAAACATCATTTATCCCCCAATATATTAGAATTCCCGCGATGATTAGAGCACATATACTAATCCCTTGGGAATATTGGTTTTTTTCATATTTCATATTAATTTCTCTTTAAAATCTTTTTAAAATGATTTAAAAGGATAATTATGTTAATTATTATAAATTTTCCCATTATAAGATAATCATTTGAATGTTATTAGTATGTTTGAATATAAGAACACTCAAGTAATTACATATTTTATAAATTCTTTAATTTTTTTCTATAACACCATATGAAATATTATAAAAAATAATAATTAATCATCAAATTCAAGCCACCATTCTCCTTGAAACTTTCCTTTATATCCACCGCCTTTAAAAAACGGATTTTTTGCCATCTTAAATCTTTCAAATATACCATCATGATCTTTTATTTGTGAAAGTAATTCTTTTTTTGTCATATTTGTATTGAAGTTCTGAATTACTGTTTCGGCAAAATAACTAGGTGCAAATCTGCCTGGAGATTTAAGCAGTGAAGGTGGACCCCATTTTAAAGGACCATAGCAACCTGCACAAGGTGCATTAACTTTAATACATAAAGCCCCACATCCCGCATTTGTTACAGGTCCTAAGCAAATATAACCTTGTTCTAAAAGACAATCTTCTTCATTCGGTAGATCTTCAAAATCGCGTTTAACTCTTGTTAGTTGAGCTCTATCTCTAATTCTAGGGCAAGTATCACAAACTGACGAAAGATTATGCCAATCTGTAAGCCATTTCATGTTTTTTGGAAATTGTGGCTTTCTTAAGAATTTGATAATTGCATTTACAATTTCTTCTGAACTTGAAGGCATACTAGGTAAGACAGGTCCAACTGGGATAATGCTAGTAAGCATTGGTACATTAACAAATAAAGCAAAGAATTCACTTAATGTTCTTTTGCCTCCAGAATCGAGATTATCAAGATTATCGCTCATTTCTTTCAATTTCTCTATTCTAGACGAAACTGTGTTGGAGGGTCCATAACAACCTACGCATGGTAACCCATTGTCAGGACATTTTTGAGTGCATCCCATGCTTGTTATTGGTCCGAAACATAGAGTTCCCGAATCTAATAAACAACCAGATTCATTTAAACTACATTCATTGCAGAATGATAATTCTTCCATAGGAAAAGGTTTTTGACCTAACAAATATAATATATTACTGACTAAACGTTCTGTTCGTGGAGGACATCCTAACATATAAGCATCAACTTTAACAATTTCATCGGCACCCTTAATATATTCTACATTCTCAGGAACATTAATATTGGGTATTTTTGGATTTTCATCCGATATAGATTCTACTTCAATAAATTTTCGTTCGAGTAATTCCTCTATTGTCCAATTATTAGCAATTCCAAAGATACCTCCCATGCAAGCACAAGTACCAAAAGTAGTAATTATTTTACATTTTGCTCTCATAAGTTTTAAATTTTCAACATCTTTTACAGTTCGTGCAACTCCTTCAATAAATCCTACATCAACCTCTCCATCTTCCATAGCCTCTAAAGAATCGAGTTTAAAGTCCAATACTGCCGGCCAGTAAACAATTTCTAATTCCGGTAAGGTGGGTAATAATCCTAGATGGGCATTTAAAAGACTTACATGACAACCCCAACAACTAGATAATTGCATAAATGCTACTTTAATTGACATTTTTTTCCAATATTCTGTATTTTAAAACTTAGATATTAGCTAAAATTATATCTTCATATAAAAACTTGTATGCTAATTTACCCAAATCATTAAACCAAAAAGAATGAATATTCAGAAATCCTTGATTATTTCAAAATCTTAAATAAAAAAAATATTTAAATTAAATTGTTAATCTCGCTCAAGGAATACACTAACAAAACCTAAAACTCCTCCTGCAAGTAAAATGTACGTTCCAAGAGCTACTGTAGCAACATTTGATGGCCCAATTTCTAGTGTGAAAGGAATTATTCCAGGAAGTAATGGTTCTGTATCTAAAAATACACCAACATAATCTATGAGATTTGGTGGTATATCCATACTGCCGAAAATTATTGCTATACATAATGCTATCGGCATAAAGGCTCCAATAATAGCGATTACACGACTTTTCATTCCAATGAGTAAGAGCAGACCTGAAGTTAAAAATAAAAGATAGCACCCACCAACGATATAAATTGCAAAAGTTGGGATACCCCACGATGTTGCTATCGAATCTGCATCTGTAAAATAAGTTGAGATGTTCTTAATTAGCCCTATTCCATATGCATTAGCAGCTCCTACTGTAAACCAAGTTAACATGAAGGTTGCTATTATTACAATTATTCCTGCAATTAAACTTAAAAGTTTTCCAGTTTCCATAACACTTACCTAATTTCGTATTAAAAATTTTTAAAGTTTAATGATTAAGTATTAAACTTACTTATATTTATAGATATAATTGTGTTAATTCTTCATTAATTTGCTAAGACTTTTCAGGATTTATATCTCTAGGATATAGTATTAAACCTGTGATAAGCTTGTCATTATGCCCAAAATAATAAGGATCAAAGTATTAATATTCAACCCAAATCGGTCCCGTATATGTATGTCTACCGTTGACGCCAACAACCCGTACAAGATAATAGTCAAATCCACCCGTATTTAAATAACTAGGATTGATCGGATTATCGCTATAGCTATTAATATACCAATTTCCATCTTTTTCAATACAATAAGATTCATATGAAGTTCCAGTAATTGGATCTTTATCTAATATTGTAAGATTATGGATTGGAGTTGAAACGGTTATAGTTTGCCATAACATACCATTTTTAATGATCTCTATTGAAGCATTCCAATTGGGTATCCAATTAGTAGTAATTGAAGCAGCTTTTGATTTTAAGGCTACTGGTGCTCCATCTTGGGCTAAAAAGATATTAATTTCTCTATGGGAATTTTGATTATTCACAATTAGAGTTGATCCATCACCTACACTTGTATTATTAATTTTGAATATAAGTATTGGACGACCGTGATCTGAGTTAGCAAACATTCTTTGATTTTCAAAACTATCAAATACTCCTTCTCTTGTAAGATTTTTAACAAATATAGCTGTTAAACCTCCTGGGTAAGGATGTTCATTTCTTGTATACCATAAACTGTAAGGGCGTTGATGTCCGATATATGCTCTAGTATGACTTAAACTATGTCCTGGATGACCATCATGTTCATCACTTGCTGCATATAAAGTTAATTTTTTACCCATAGTTAAAGCATCTACAATTGAGGAACCATATGTATATTCAGGGGGTGGATGAATAGCTCCCCGATAATTTAATTCATCTCTCTGTTCGAATAAAAAGTCTCCATGAACAGAACATACTTCCGCAAGTTTAACATATTTAGGATTAATATAAGTCCAATCTTGCATATAAGATTTTTTGGTAGTGTGATGTGGAAGTGCAAGTGCCCGAGCACCCGTTTCAGAAGTAAAAACATCTAATGCTTCCCATAAAGCCTCTGTGGTAGGGATCGTCATATATGAAAGAACTGGTTTTTTTAGTAATTGATTTCCACTAAATACACATAAATAATGACCTGTTCGAACATTAGTCCATTCTATTCCATGAAATGTAACAAACTCTCCTGGCTCATAGGCATCATTCGTAGAAAATTCTAATCGATCAAGTGAACCTGGAGCAAATAACATAATCTCACCATGATCTGTTAAAGCATTATAATCAAGACAAGCGATATATCTAGCAAAAAAGTAAGAATGATCTGCAGTACCAGTGCCATCAGAGAGATGAGAATGAGTATGGATATCACCCCAAACTATTAATGGTTCATCAATTGAATAATTTACCACTAAGATCGGATTACTATAGTAAGTATTTTGAGTAAAACTATCATTAACTAAAATATAATGAATCCCGATTGTATTAATACTTATTTGAAAAGTATGTAATCCATTATCTTTACCATCTTTTATTGCATAAGCCATGTCTGAACCAAAAAGTTGTCCTGTAAATGTGTATGGCTCCGGTAGAGAAACATTTGGATAATTAATAAGATTGTAATTTGAAATGTTGTAAGACTTAACTAAAAACTCTACTCTTCCCTTATATGTCGCACTCAATCGTTCAAATTGATCCCATGCTTGAACTGTAATTTTGAAAGGATCCCCTTTATTAACTTTAGAAGGAACATGAACCCATAAAAGGCGAGCTTTATTATCAAACATCACACCAAAATCTAGACTTACTGAACTCCAAAACACTAAGGGGAGAATTATTATAACCATCTTACCACCCAATCTTAATTTGGATGGAAAACTTTGAATTTTTTGAAAATATTTTTCTTTGATATTCCCTATAAATGAAATTCTTGTTTTCACAATTTCAATAGCTACTAATATAAAGAAGTATGATAAAAAAATTGCTAATCCAGTTCTAATAGCTAACTGAAGGGGAGAGAAATCCTTATAAAAATAAACAAAAAGAGCAATGAAGCATACAGCAAATGCAAGAATTAGACCATTTCGCTTCCATGCGCGATCCTGAAAAAAAGCAAAATAACTTACTCCAATTATTAACCCAATACAAGACCAAAAATACCAAAAATAAGTAAAAACTCCAAATAAATAAAGAGATAATCTTGGAATACGCCACCATGGGGACCAATTCCTACTTTCTAGTTTTTTAAACATATAAGTTATAATTAGATTTAGCTCTATAAAAAGATATAAAAGAAATCTAGATATTTAGGGGCCTTACTCTTTTGTAAATTCGATATCAATTTGATCAATGATTTCCATTAGATCTAATACTTCAAAGTCAAATTGAAAATTATCATTTGCGTCATTCAAATTAGTCTTACAAAAAGGACAAGTCGAGGACACTACAGTGGCACCAGTGTCTTTAGCTTCCTTCAGTCTTTCACCCGAAACTTCTACTGCCCAATCTGGATATCCTATTTTTACACCACCACCTGCTCCACAACACCACGCAAAATTCCTATTCCTCTTCATTTCTACCAATTTTAACCCAGGAATTTGCTTATAAATCTCTCGTGGGATTTCATAAATTCCCATATGACGTCCTAAATGACAAGGATCATGGTAAGTAACGGTTTTATTATATTCTGATTTGAATTTAATTTTTCCTTCATCTAATAACTGTTTTACCAATTCTACTGTATGATATACCTCAAAGTCTAATTCCTCTCCAAATCGCTCGAAATCTCTTTTAATAGTTTTGTAACAACCAGCACATGATGTAATTACTTTTTTAGCTCCAGTATTTTTAATCTGAGCAATATTATAGTTCATATAAGAATTTACAATATCTATTTGTCCCGTTCTTATCATCGGACTTGTACAACAGTGCTCATCGATTAAAGTATAATCAATATTTGCTTTCTTCAGAAATCTAATTGTAGAATCTCGTAAATTTTCTTGGCGATAATTCGAGGTACATCCAATATAATAAACCCATTCTGCTTTGTCTGGCAAATTATATTTCTTTTTTAGCTCGGAATTATCTGAATTTGGTTCTCCATAGGGATTGCAAGTTTCCTCGCATCTAGATACTAAAAACTCTTGATTTTCAGCGGGACCAATGTTTTTAACTGCAAGCTCTCTTAAGGCTTCGATCATATCGACTATATAATCGGCATGAGGGGCATTGCAGGAATCAATACAAGCTCCACAAGTGGTACAAGCAAAAATTGGATTTTTTAAATCATCTCTCCATTTTAAATCTCCATTTAATAATCCCCTAATAGTTCTAATTCTACCAGATGCCCAGTATGATTCGAATAGGAACTTTTCTCCAGAAGGACACATTGGTTCATACTCTTTATACGAGTATTTACATGTACTACATTTAATACATCTCTCGAATGCCATTTCAAGAAATTGTTTTCCAAATAGGCTCTTATCTACTTCTACCATCTAGGTGTTCCACCTCCCAGGATTAAAAATATTGTTAGGATCCATACAATTTTTAATCTTTTCAAATAATTTCAGCCAACCCGGATTTATTTTTTCTCTTAATTTTGCTGTTATCCAAGATGGGGTCTTATAGGGGATGCATCCTAATTCTATGCAAACATCGGCAATCTCTTCCACTAATTTCATCATTCGGTTTTGATCTTTAAATTTATGAAATCGAAAGATGGGTCGGAAAATTCCATAATGTCCTCCTTTCATTATTTTGATATAATTAAAAGGGGGGACTCCATGCTTTTGATATAATTTATCCGTTTTTTCAATTAATTCTTCAAATTTATGAGAAGGAGCATAAGCACCAAACCATGTGAGACCACTATACTCATGTAATGAGAGAATCTGAGAAGGTAAATCATAAATATTTCGTGCTTTTAGATTGAACAGTTTAGAAAACTCATGATAATCTATCAGATGAATATTTGTTCCTTTATTATTGAGATCTTTAATTATGATGTTTAGAATTTCTAATTTAGCTTCCATTTGTTTTTGTGTTTTAGCTGAAATCGGTATCACAGCAGTGTAAGGAGGTTCTCCGGGATATCTAATGGGTTCAGGAATACCAACTTCCATTTTTGCTACTTCTACTGAGAAAGCAGCAATATCGTTAATAATATCTGCTCTCCCTACTTCTCTTAAAAAGGGAGCTATATCAGTTAATCCGAAAAATAATACAAGTTGCGGTTTTTCAAAAGGTTCTTTCGGCCATAACTGGACTGAGCATTTAGTAACAAGACCAGTCATACCCTGCCAATTAATAAAAACCCCCATCAAATCAGGCATAGGGTATCGACACCACCAACTATCAGGATTTGCTTGTTCTTTTCCATAAAAACAAGATCCAATTCTTGCTATTTCTCCATCAGCAGTTATAACTTCTAAACCATTAATACTTTCCGCCATTGAACCGATTTTTGCACCTAAATTTGTCATACCGCTCAAAAGTGCGTTTCCAACAACTCCGGAATAAGGTGGAGCATTTGGATAACTATATCGAAGGTGTGGAAAATTTTCTTCCAAGTGTTTCTTTAATTGCCCAAAAGTGACTCCTGGTTCCAATAATGCGTACATCATATTTTCGTCTATATGAAGAATTTTATTCATCTTCTTTCCAAAATCTACAATTATGCCTCCATAATCAGGGATAGTTAATCCTCCTACATTATTACCTGTAGTATATGGAACAATTGGTATGAGATATTGATTACAGAATTTGACTAATGCAACTAATTGCTCGACATTTTCTGGAATTACAACAAAATCAGGCATGTGAGGTTCATTTTCAGTCATATCATAAGAATAGGGATACAAATCCACTTCTTTATTTGACACTTTAGTAGTTCCAAATATTTCTACAAGCCGTTTATAAACATCTTCTTTCGAAATCTTTTCGAAAATATTTCTTTCTTTAGTAGCCGTTATTTCAATCACCTTTTTATCTTGTTTCCTTATTTAATTCGTAATATTTTAAGTTAGATTCAGCAGCAACCATCCCCATTGATGTCACAAATACATTAAAAAATTTAGGCATAATTTTAGGATCTTTTTCTAAACCAATTAACTCCATCTTCTTTTGATCCATTGCTTGTATCGGAGTTAATCGTCCATAGGCTATATCAAGCATCGTATCAATATGAATATTAAGTTTTAAATCAAATTCATCCAGTTCTTTTCTTTCAAATCTGATATCTACGCCATCAAAGATTACAGTTACAGGGTAAAAAGGTTCAATATGTAAAACTACTTTTTTGTTCCAATTTGTCACAGCTTTTATAAATTTCTTATCATCTTTTCGGTAAGAAAAGACATTATGTAATGATAGAGAAATTAAATCATCTGGAAATTCTATATTTAACATCTTAATTTGTAAAAATAATTAAATTATATAATTAAATGAATTTCTGTTATTAAATTATAAATGTTTAATTCATAAAAGAGAAGTGAAGGTTTTATTTGAGAATTGATCCAGATGGACAAAATCGCTCAATTCCCTCCGGTATTTTGTTCCACTTTTCCCAAATTTT
>JBHLJZ010000075.1:0-18921 GCA_048887165.1 Candidatus Hodarchaeota archaeon
ATAGAAGGAGATTATATTGGGTATATCTACTTTTTCAATGGAACTCATGTAGGAGTTGAGACACAGGTATTTGAAATCATTGTACCGTTTACAATAAACCCTTTAACTTTAATTTTTATATTTATTGCTATTGGTTCAGCTTTAGCAATCACCAGCACATCTTATACTTTAATTAAAAAAGCCAATAAGAAACGGGAACTATATAGAAATGCAATATATAATCAGTGTAATGATCTTCTGAATATCCAATACATAATGGTTTCCGATAAAAAATCTGCTTTAAATATATATGAACAATCTTTTATTGGAAAGGTTCTTGATACTACTCTTATTACTGGTTTTCTCGAGGCAATCAGAACATTTGGAATCGAGCTAACAGATTCAGACGATCAAACCCAAACAATAAAACTCGAATATAAACAATCAAAAATACTAATGGCTGAATTTAAACACTTTCGAATAATCCTTATTATGAATGATTCTCCCTCTCTTATGTTCTTAGATTCCATGAGGGCACTTGCTATTGATATTGGTGAAAAATATGACAAATACCTTGAAAATTTTAAAGGTGACGTTAGACCCTTTAAAGATATGGAATCTTTGATTAAAAAGAACTTAAAAACTTCCTTCTTATATCCTTTAAAGATAGTAAAGACTGGAACAACAAAGATTAATTTATTGGAAAAAGAAATCATTCAAAAGGCTGAACAGCTCATAAAAAATAACGGATCAAAATACTTTTACATTTCAAAATTATTAAAACAAAATAAATTTGATTCTAAAGAAATTGAAACTATATTTAACTTAATTGATAAAAAAATATTTGATCCTGTATTTTAAAAAAATTTATTTTTTTGCGCTTTTCTTTTTTTAATAACTATCTTAACAAGGCTAAATATAAAACGATAAATTATGAATAATAATTTACTTTTAAAATGGTTATTAATTATTGGAGGCATCCTTGAACTAATTATTGGTTCCTTGTTGTTTATTCTCGATCCTTTTCTCAATTTATTAGGATTTTCAAGTATTCCGATCTTTACTCAAATGGCAGGGACGTTTGTATTTTGCTATGGGATACTTTTAATTATTTCTTCAAGAAATATCGAGAAATATGTAATTATACCTTTAATGAACATTCTAATACGTGCTATCATGGTAACCTTTACATTTTTTAATCTTAAAACCTATCTTTTATTCCTACCTATTACTTTATTTGCATTAATATATGATCCCGTTTGGTTAGTTTTGGTACTCATTTTAATGAAAAAGGCAGGTATGATTTTACGCAAATAAAGTTATATATCTTATCTTTTTGACTTAAATATTCAGAAACTATTTATTTAACTTTAACAAATATGAGAATATAAAAATGAGTGAAAAGAAAAACGTTTTATTTATAATAACTGATGCTCAGAGAGCAGATCATTTAGGATGCGCGGGTAATCCTAATTTAAAGACACCTAACCTTGATAAACTGGCAAAGGAGAGTGTTAGGTTTACAAATTATTTCTGTACTAATCCAATTTGTATGCCAAATAGAGCAACTTTGGTTACAGGCCTTTATCCGAATGTACATGGTGTAAGAAGTAATGGTATAAATTTAAATAAAGATATTCCAACTATTACAAAAACTTTACAAAAAAGAGGTTGGCACACCGCAGCAATAGGAAAAATTCATCATCAATTTTGGTTAGGTAGTTTCAAACAAAAATATAGATCAGTTGAGAGTTTTGATGAATGGGCTGATAGAAAAGTTTCCTCAAAGAGTTTTCCATTACCGTATTATGGTTATGATGAAGTAGAAGTTGTATCAGGTAATGGTACTGTTTGTTCCGGTCATTACCTGGATTGGTTGGAAGAAAGAGCACCAGAAAGAGCAGAAAAGATGAGGAAAAAATTAAAAAATTATGATAACATATTTAATCTTTTCTGTGATGAGATACCTGGTGAACTCTACAACACTACCTTTGTTCGAGAACGATCAATTTCGTTTCTTGAGAGACATGCTAAAGGAGATTATGGCAATAAACCTTTCTATCTACATTGTTCTTTCCCTGACCCTCACTACCCATTATGGCCTCCTTTGAAATACCAAAACCAATATAAACCTGAAGATATGGAACTACCAGCTAGTTTTGACGACATAAAGAATTTGTATAATCATAAATTCTTAGGATATCACTTGAAAAACCCTCCGTTTAAAAAGGCATTTATACGAGAATCCACAGAAGACGAGGTTCGAAAAATTACAGCCCTAACATATGCCTCAATTGCTTATGTAGATTATAGTGTTGGCCAAATTTTAGCGACTTTAAACAAATTAGGTTATTCTGATAACACTATAGTTGTTTATTCTAGTGATCATGGTGATTTAATGGGAGATCATGGCCTCCTATTTAAAGGACCTTGCCCCTTTAACGGAGTATTGCAGCTACCACTCATTTGGAAAGTACCGAGTTTAACAAAGCCAGGAATATCTGATAGTTTAGTCAGCTCAATAGATTATCCAAAAACTATTTTAAATCTATTGAATATCAAAGAACGATACCATCCTCCTGATATACAAGGATACGATATATCCCCAATTTTAGAGGATCCTAAGAAAAAAGTTAGAAATTGTGTATATATTGAAAATGATGAAGATGTAGGCACTCTCAAGTCCCGGTTAAGACATCTCATAACTGAACAATATAAACTAACAGTCTATGAAAGCAAACCTGGTTTTGGTGATATATATGATAGAAAAAACGATCAATACGAGTTAAATAATTTATGGTTTAATGAAGATTTTAAAGAAAAGCGTTTTGAATTAGTTGATATGTTATTACATGAAAGTCTTAAAGCCCAGTCAAGGTGGCCAAAAAGAATTGCTGGAACATAATTAAAAACACATCTATATTTATCTAACTGGATTTTTATCCGTACAAGGAACTCCAAATTGACAAAAGGCACAGCCTACAGGGAAAGTATCATCTCTATCTTTCCAATTTATACGACGTGAATATGGTTTAAGGTAAGACTTAAGACGTGGTATCATTCTTCTTCCAATTTTTAGCCGATAATTATTACATTCTACTTTATCGTGTCCATTTTCTGAAATTGCGTTTGCAGGACATTGATTTATGCATTCTTTGCAAGTTCCTTCAGCATAAAACAGACAATTTCCATAAGGATCATCACTTTTTCTTGTGGTAATTTCGAGAGGTGCGTTAGTTATTATTGATGCTAGACGTACATTACATCCAACTTCAGTAATTAGGGCTTCATGTAGACTAAAAGTTCCTAAACCTGCAGCAAATGCTATATGTCTTTCAGACCAGGTAGAGTAGAATCGTTCTCGAGCAATTATGGTAAATGCTTCACTAAGTATACCAGACGTAGCTTTAAAACCTTTATCCTGGAAAAAAGCAATCATTTGTTTCATAATATATATTTTAAACTCATTAGCATAATTTCTCGCTATTGAATATATTTCAGCAGGCAACTTTATACGAGCTTTTATTATCTGATTTTTACTTCCTTCACAACGAATACGATCAGCAAATGGAAATACAATTGATACTGTATAGAGATTGGATGCAGAAATATTCTCTAATTCATTTTCAGTCCACATCTCTAAAGGTGTTAAATGTTCAGGACCAACTACTTCTTTATATTTTTGAAATATTGGATCATCCCCTCTCGCGATACCAATAATAGGATCAGCAAAGAACCTCTCTCCTCCAAACTTATCTGGAAGTCGATTAAGTTCACTACTCTCAAATAGGTCTTTTATAAAAGTAATTAGTTGATCATTTAGCATATGATTACCTTTGAATTAGCTACTTTTCTGTTCATTTAATATATAGACAATACAAATTTTAAGCGCATTCTCTAAAGTTCCTTTCTTTATCTTATCTGGAGTGTCTCCCTCTTGATGATAATAACTTGATCTATTCTTCCAGTCTGCTGAATTTAAAAATCCTGCTTTAATTTCAGCCTTTGAAAAAGCTGCAGCGTCAGATCCTCCACTCAATCTTCCCACAGTCTTTTCCAATCTACCTCTACCAAAACGTTTAGCATCTATTCCTACACTTTTAGTTGCTTCTAATAACTTTTGAATGACTTCTTCTGAATGACTTGTTCGAGTAGTTGGTTCATATTCAATTACTAAAAATTTATCAGGGGTTTCTAGTCCATCCATATTTACCACATTTGCATCATAATTTTTTAATTCATCTAGATGGGCTGCGGCATATCGATAAGCACCTCTTAATCCACTCTCTTCACAACCAAAACTAATTAATCTAATCTCAATGTTGTTCGGAATAATTTGTCTATGATCATTTAAATATCTGGCGAGTCCTACTATTACAGAACAACTACTTAGATTATCTACTGCTCCTGGAACTACATTTCCTTTATCTCCTAAAGGTACAAAAAAGAAAACTATTGAAAAGCAAGGCAAACTGATAATTAAGAAAATTATATTTGGAATAATAAATAAATTTTTAAGAAAAACTACTCCAATAGCAATAAAAATTAAATTAATAAAGGATATAACAAGCCAAATCAAAACTATAAAAATAGCACCCATTAATACCGGAATTGCGCCCCAGCCTAAAAACTTTAGTAAATTAAATTGCAAAGCTGAATCAATATGACTTGAGAATATAAGAATTTTCTTCAATTCGCCTTTTGGTTTAAATTTACCTATTACATTTTGGGACGCTTTTTTACGAAAAAAGAAATCAATAAATTCACAGTAATTAAAGAATTCTTCCCACATCACTATAAAGGAAAAAATTGTTAACGAAAAAGAAATTATTGACAAAAATAGCAACCAAACACTCTCTGATATGAATTGCGCAATCAGATATAGCAACATTGAACAATAAGCTAAAATGCATAAAAATTTAATCCATCCGAGAAATGCTCTTGGATGACAAGTAAAAGGTTCGATAATGACCTCATCGCATACTTTTTCTAACTCAGATTTTATTATTTTAGCTCCTTTAGCTTCTTGTGGACTACATGACATTCGAGGTCCAACTTCCTCTACAATTTTATTAACTAAATTATACATATAACCTGCATCTTCTTGGGAAACTTCAATTTTCATAAAAGAACCTTTCATTTCATATTTATTAGATATATGAGTTAAATTGATCATAAAAAATATAAAAGTATCTTATTACGAATAGACTTTAATATTAAAATATGATGAATATCAAATCCTTTTTAAAAAATTAGAGATTAACTATTTCATTAATTTTTTTAAAAACTAAAATTAGGATGTTATAAAAATGAGTTTAGAAATTTATCAGATTATCCTTTTAATTGTAATTGGAGGGCTTGTTGGCATTAGTGTAAGTTTTATAGGACAGACAGGACAAGGTGTAGTTTTTCCACTTATCTATTTAATAACAGGGGATGTTTTTTTAGCAATTGCGATAAATGTATTGAATGACTTAATAACTGCATCTTCAACCAGCATAATGTTTATTAAAAACAAGCAATTTAAGGTAAGAAAAGACATCTTACTGCTAGTTGTTATCGCAGTGATCATAGCCTTTTTTGGAGTTTTTGTTTTAATGACTACTCCATTAGGCTCGATTTTTGGATGGTTTCTCCCATTATTTATAACATGTCTAGGACTTCTTTTTGTAAAAATTGGTTTTCCTACTAAAGAATCTGTTAAAAAAACAGTTCAAAAAATTGCTTTTCGAGCCTTAAAGAAGAGAGGAGATGAGTCAAAATTAGCCGAGTTAGAAAAAAAAATTAATGAGCAGCTCGAAGTCGAATCAGACGAAATCGAAGGAATAATTCCTACTAATTCAAGAATTTTCTATCTTTTAGCACTAGGTTTTGGAATATTCATGGGAATAAATTCAGGTATGTTTGGTGCAAATTCTGGGTTAGTTATTGTTTTAGCCTTAATAATTCTCTACGGATATCCACTAAAAAAAGGAGTTGGCACCGCTTTAATTCTAAGCATTCTAGTGAGTGCTAGTACTTTTATTATTTATCAGGTTTTAGGATTTACAATTAAAAGTCAATTTTATTACAATTTAGAAATATCTCTTTTTTTAGCTATTGGTTCAATAATTACGGGAATAATAACATCTTTTTTTATTCAAAAAATTTCTGCTAAAGTAATGGGCAGATTAATGGGATTAGTAATGGTCTTATTAGGAATTGTCTCCTTTGTCTTCTTCTTTATTACTGGATAAGAGTAATTTGAATAATGGTTTTTTTTTATATTTTATTATTTATGATGAGTTTAGTTTTTCTTTTATTTCTTTAAATTCTTTCTTTATCTGGACAGCAGAATTATCAATTATATTCACTGCAATAAAGGAGGGCTCTTGTCTAGATTTATGCTTGAGAATTTTAAATTTGAGTTTTAATGCATTATAAACCAATTGTTTGTCATTTTGCTCGCTCCCTTTTAAAACAATATCAAGGATATGCAAAGCTAATTGCATTTTTCCTTGTTCATATAAATTTTCAGCATGCTCGAAATATGATTTTCCATCGTTAATTTTCAGAAACTCTTTAGCTATATCTTCCGTTTTTGATGGAAACAAATCTGTAGGGTTTCCACTATTATACCAACCATGGTATAAACGGTAAGTAGCATGGATCGCGAAACGATAACAACCATACATAGGTCGTAGAATTGGATGTTTCTTAAACTTATCAGGGAAGATACCTAACATCTCATGATATATTTGTTCAAACCACTTTCCTTCATTTAGCCTTTTAACTACTTCATCATGAACAAAATGCATTGCTTCTGATGTTATCGATAGAACATCTTTTACTTTTTCCTTCCCTTCAATTAATGGTCCATGACCAGGAACTAAATATTTTGCATCTTGTTTTAACATTTTATCCATTGCTATAGCCCAATCTTTAGGATAACGCTGAACCTTATATGGATTACCAACATTAGGAAAAGAAGAAACCATCAAATCTCCTGTACATATAGTCTCTTTTTCAGGTACCCATAACCAAATTGAATCATTGGTTTCACCTTTATCATGATATAGTTCGAAATGCACGTTTCCTAATTCAAAATCATAGGTTGCATCGTTTCCTTTAAGAATAATCGTTGGATCTAAGGTATCATGAGCATCGACTAAGTTTTCTTGACTTCTTCCTGCAACTGAAGCAAATTGCATTTTATTGATCCAATTATGATATTCGGTAAGCATTCGATACTTTTCAAATCTCCTTATACAATTTTCATGCGCAATAACTTGTGGCATGATCCAACTCTTTTCTTCAATTTCTTTCAAAATTGGAGCAAATCCAAAAGCGTGATCAAAATGCCCATGTGAATATATTACATATTTTACTTGTTTATCGGTTCTTTCCCTAATTTGTCCAAACATTTTTTTTGCATACTGTCTTATAGGTAAATCGAAAATTACTAAACCTTCTTCTGTATTAAATACACCTGTATTTGCCATTCCAGCGATAAAATAGCAGTTATCATCACCAAATGTCTTGGAACCAAACATTCCAAACCAATCACTCATTCCCTCTGTCGTTCTTCTAATCATTTCTCTTCATAATTAAATAGTTTTTTAGATATATAGAATTTGAATTATAGTTATTTATAATTTTAATCCATTTCCTTATATAAGCACTTAATATTAAAATTATTAATATTGATAGATAATAAACAAAAATTATTTAAACATCAACACGATATATAAAACTGAATAATATGAAAAAGGCAGATTTCTCAATAATCATTTTCATTATTTTGACTATTGGGCTAATTTTCTTAGGAATCAACTCATTTCCTGAAAATGTTGTAGCTAATGGTATAAATGATTCTTTGATTATGAATAATGATTTTGAAACGTATGAATTTTCACAAATTTCAAACTCAAATGAAAATGTGACTTCAGTTGGGATAAATCTACCTTCTGATTTATGGAATATTAAAGATGTTGAATTAAATTTTAGTAATATATTAGAAGTAGGTAAAGAAGTAGTAAATATTGAAGATAAAAATTATACTGGAATTTATCGAGATATTTATTTCCAAAATGCTGGTAATAGGCGTCAAGGATTAGGAGTACAAATACAATTAAATAAATCTGAAACTCTTTATGGTGTTTATATTTATGGAAAAAAGGTGCTATTAACTTATCGAAAAATAATTCAAGTTCAGATTAGGGGATGCGATCCAATTAACAATAAACCTAATAATACAATTTATCTAACAATGGATATTAATATGTCTACTCAAGAGGGATGGTATTTACAGAATTTTTCATCTCCATTAACATTACAATCGGGGATTTATTATTTAGTACTGAATGGTACTAACATTATAGCTGCTAATGATGATAGATATCATTGGTATTACAATAACAACGATCCGACAAATCCAAGTTTAAACATTTCACAATATGACGTTTCAGATACTTGGAGTGATGGAATTCCGAATTCTCCTTACTTATATAAGATTATTCGTGAATATGAAACCTCAATCTATCCAGAAAATGTAAATATGACGGTTGAAATCGATAATAAAATTTATAATATTTCTAATGAAGCAAGCATAGGATATGGACATTTGCTCCAAACAAATATCAATTATTTCCCAAGTAGCTATCAAGTTAATTTTCCCGTTTATAATAATCGTTCTGGGATTGAGTTAAAATTTAATGTAAATTATATATTAAACCTTAATAATACATTTTTTACTCCAGGTTCGGTACTAATTAAGCTTAATGAAACTAATAGGTGGGAACTTAATCCAACAATCATAAGAAAGTCAAGCAATCAATCTGTTAAACTATATTTCCCTCTGAGTTGGCAGAATATTAGTATAAATAAAGATCTAGTTGATATTACTTCAAATGTGACAATTAATCCTATAGAACGGTTTATCTTCTTCCCAAATGATATAATCTCAGATGGAGCATTTTGGAATATTACAGCAAGTTCCGCTAATGTTAATTTTGACCTTTATGTTCCAAGTACTGAGTTTAATACTGGTCAAGAGTTAGAATTTTCATTAAATGCCCCAATCCTATCTGGCAATTATACTTTTATCTTATTTAATGCTTTAGGTTTTGAGGATTGGAGAATTTCAAAACAAATTCCTCCAGAAAGCAATGTGTTTTCTTACACTATCCCTTCTAATGAAGTCGAGGGGACTCATCACGCTTTTATTTTCTTTTTCAATGGAACAGATGCAGGAGTACAATATCAGCAATTTAATATTACTGTTATTATACCTAACAATAATAATCCACTAGGTTTGATTATAATGCTATTAATATTAATTGGTGCCGCAATTGGAGCCTCATCTTTCATCGGAGTAAAGAAAGTAAGTGCTCTTCGACGAGAAAAGCTAGAAAATATCCTTAATAAATGTAATGACATACTTAATTTGCAATATATAATAGTTATTGAGAAAACTTCAGGTATTGATATTTTTTCGAAATCATTTATCGAGAAGAAGTTAGATACATCACTTATTTCTGGATTTCTACAAGCTATTCGATCATTTGGAACTAAAGTTTCAGAAGCAGCAGAAGATTCTCGTACTTTGAAATTAGAGTATAAAGATTCAATAATGTTAATGAATGAGTTCGTAAATCTAAGATTAATTACAATACTAAAAGAAAAACCTTCTCGCAATTTCTTGTTTTTAGTAGAAGATTTAGCTTATGATATTTTTAAAACGTATGGTGATTCCATAGATGATTTCCGTGGAAATGTAAAAAAGTTTAGAGGTATTGATGATCTTATTGAAAAACATCTAAAAACATCATTTTTATCACCTTTAAAAGTTGATTTATCTAAACATATTAAATTAACCCAAGTAGAGAAACAAATGGTTGATAAAGCGATGAAATTTATGAGAGAGAATAATTTTAACTATTTTTATTCAATATATCTTCTCCCTGAGAATATGTGTACGCCAAAAGATTATAAGGCAATATTGGACTTAATTGAAAAAGGAATATTCAAACCTACAACTAAAACATAACTTTCTTTTCTTAAATAGGTAATTATTATACCTAATTCCTTTTAATTCAGAATTTACATTTAATTAACAACTATAAAAACTGATAATTTAATGTTTTGATTCTTATATTTTTAGAAATTATAGAATGAAAATTTAAATATGAAAATTATCATAAAAGATGTGGTTTGGAAAAATTAATTAATTTTGGGAGAGTTTAATGAATAAGTATAAAGTTTTGAAATGGTTATCATATTTCTTCTTAGTTTTAATTTTATCTTTAAATATTTCAAACTTATTTCAAGTTTCTAAAGCTCAAGCTGCTGATATTTATCTAAATCAATCTATAAGTGCTAATATGATGGAGTATGCGGATATAGAAGACTCTTTAGAAAGCAATAGCTCTATAAAAATACCCCTAACGTTAGATACGTGGAATGTAACAAGTCTAGAATTGAATTTTGCAGACATCAAACTGGATCGTGAAATTAAAACGATTGAAGATAATACAACTGTTGGTTTTAAATTTTTAAATAAAGAAGTTAAAGGACTAGGCGTACAAGTAAAATTAACTGAAGAAACTACTATTTTTGGGGTTCAGATATATGGAGCGGCACCAGTAATGAAAGGATTAGAAAATATATTTGTTCAAGTACGTGGTTATGGTGTTCTCCTTGATCGGCCAAATGATACAATTTTCGCTAGTACACTATTAAACATGTCTCAAAATTTAGGATGGTATGATCAGATTTTTGAAAATCCTGTCTCACTTCAACCAGGAAATTACTATTTCGTTTTAAATGGTTCGAGTCTAACGGGGTCTGATGAAACTTTACTTTATTGGTTTTATAATTATTTAAGTCCAACTTATCCATTATTGTATATTTCTGAAATGGGCAAATTAGATGTGTGGAGACAAGGTGTAATTGGTTCACCTTTTCTACATAAACTTGTTCAAAGAGTAAATAGGACATACTATCCGGAAAGCATCAATATGACTGCTGAAGTAAATAATGAAATTTATAATATTACAGATGGATTTGAAATTGGAAAAGGTAATCTAACAGTAAACGAAATAGATTTTTCTCCCAATAATAATTACTTAGATATAACAATAAGAAATAATAATTCCATTGAATTATATTTTAATCTCTCCTATGAAATTGGATTAAAGAATGCATTCTTATCAGGAGGCAACCTATTAATTAAACAAAGTTCAGATAACAATTGGACTTTAACTCCTGATATATCAAGAATTTCGAATAATTACACTGTAAAATTTGAATATCCTAAAAATTGGTTTGACTTTTTAATCCTTAGAAATGGACAGGATATCACATCCCAAATTAATATTACTTCTGATTATATAATAATACCAAATGAAACAATCACTGTTAGTTCTGATTGGGTAATTTCTGCTCAATCTACTAATGTGGAAATCAGTTTAGATGTACCAAAGGTAGCATATGAACCAGATCAAGCTTTGAAATTTTCTGTTTTACCTCCAGTTTTACCAGGGAATCTTACTTATATTTTATATGATCCATTCGATTATCCAGAACACATTGAAGAAATCGAAATCCAAGAAACAACTTCTGAAGAGATTGTTTTATCTTATATACTTTCTTCAAACCCGAATGAGGGAACTTACAAAGCAGCGATTTTTTGGAATAATAATTCCGCTGCAGGCTTAAAGACTCAAACTTTTTACGTCAATATTGATATTTTTCCAATTTTAGTTATTTTATCTATGACACTAGGAATAGTAGCTGCTGTGAGTGGGTACACCTCTTATAAATTAATTAAAAGGGTAAAAAAACAACGAGAAGGATATAGAAAGAGTATATACAATAGATATATGGACATTTTAAACTTAGATTATATAATGGTTCTTGATAAAGAAGCAGGAATTAATGTCTATGATCAAATACTTGCGAGTAAAAAAATTAATCCTACACTTATTTCAGGATTCTTACAAGCAATTAGATCATTTGGAATCGATCTTACTGGTTCTAATACCCAATCCCAAACAATTCGGCTTGAATACCAAGATTCAAAGATTTTAATGTCCGAATTCAAGAATTTTAGAATGACACTTATAATGAAAGAAAATCCCTCACAAGATTTCTTGGATTCAATAAACGTTTTATCTTACGATATTGATGAGAAATTTGGAAAGTTCTTTCAAAAATTCGATGGAGAAATTTCAAAATTTGAAGGTATTAAAGAATTGATTGAAAATAGATTGCCCCTAAAATTAATTTATCCTTTAAAAATTGATGAATCAATGAAAATTAAGATGAATCAAGCTAAAAAGGTAATGATAAATAAAGCTAAAGAAATAATGAAAAAAAATAATACAAATCACTTCTATGTTTCGCAATTATTTTCACTTAAAGAGGGATTTCAAGTAAAAGACGCAGATATCATCTTAGAATTAATAAACAAAGAAATTTTCCAAGCAATAGGTAACTAGTCCTATTATAAAAATAAAAAAAAAGAGTTAAGACCACTTATTCCTTTAAATATTTTCTTAACCAGAAAATAATTCCTATTAAAGCAAGAGGACCACCGATTATCGCAACCCAAAAGAGAGCAAAAAGGAAGGTATCAACAAAATAGCTAAAATCTAAAAGATCAAAAGTTTTATTCCAGTTTCCATCAACGGCTACCTTTATAAGGAAAATCAACCATATGACAAAGGATAATCCACCACCACCACCAGTCTTTTTCTTTTCACCTGCCTTTTCCTTCCAGCTTCGTTCCTTACGCTCTTTCCAAGTTTCTTCACTTTTTCCCCTACGTTTAATTTCCGCACGATCCTCCTCTGGTAAAGTTCTCCACATTAAAAATCCTAAAATGCAAAATACCGCAAGTGTAGGTAAACCTACGATAAGTAATTCCCATAAAGCGATCCAAAATAAGAAAACCCAAACTCCGCCAAAAGACCAATCATTAAATGTCCACGATGCGTATCCTTCAAGATTAATATATCTTAGAAATACTAAAATACCTCCAATAAATGCACCTATTACTACAAGTATAAAAGGAATCAATCTCATCCAATGTTTTCTCAATAATAATTTCCAAAAAGCTTCATCACTAATTTCTTCACTACTCATGATTATATTTTCACCATATTATTGCTAACAAGATTTTAGGCATGAATTCATGCTTAAAATTATTTTTAAGAACTAAGTTTTAATTAGTAATTTACAAAATTATATAAACCTATGGTATAGCAATTGACAAATTGATGTTTTAATTTCTTCTGTTTCAGAATTATTTTTAATATCATGAAGAATCTATTTTAAAGAATTTATATTCTAAAAGATATCGAAGGCATCCTAATATTATTATCTTTTAACTGAAGCAATATTTTTTTTCCCTAATATAGCGCTAAAAGCACTAACCTTTTTAAATCAAAAAAAAAAGAAAATTAATTGAAAATTATTTTTTACGCCATACCTTAAAGTAGACAATAAGTAAAATTATTCCAGCCGGAATACCAAGAACAATTAATATCCACATTAATGTTAGGAACCATGAATAAACCCAATAAGTATAGGGTTGACTACCAAATGCGGTATTGAAGTTACCATCAACTGCTATATAAATACAATAAGCAATGAACATAAAGAAACTAAATCCGCCTCCGCCACCCCAATTTCTTTTTGTATGTTTTTCTTTCTTTTCTCTGTCTTTAAATTCTTGCTTTTCTTCAGCTGGTAATCTTCGCCACCAGAGATATCCTCCGATTCCAAAAAACAGTCCTGTAGGAACACCAACAAATAAAAGATCAAATAAAATCAAATATAGAAAAAATATTATTAGTGTACTTAGAGACCATTGATCAAAAGTCCAAGTTCCATAACCCCCAAGTGGAGATGCACCTATAAACCAGAATAATACTATTAACAGCCCAGCAATGGCACAAACACCTGCTATCACCATGATTATAAATGCTTTCCAATGATCTTTAATTTTATTTTTCCAAAACGCTTCACTACTAATCTCTTCACCACTCATTTTTTTGTTTTCACCAATTTGTTTATCGTTAAATAAATTTTAGTTAGAATAAAAGATCAAGATATATAAATCTATGGTCTAGAGACTAAATGTTTTGATTTTGTCTTTTTCTAACTTCTTTACAATATTATGTATATTCAATTAGAATATAAAATAATAAAAAAGAGAATTTAAATTGCTTACTAAATTAATTCCTTATTTTTGATTTTTTCTTTTAAACCTTTAAGCGCTTTACACCAAGCTTTTTGAAAATATTGTCGCGCACTTTCCCAATCCTTGCCCCTTCGCCACCCCGTATGGAATAAATAGATAATGGTTCTCTTTAGATTTTTGTTATGAGAAAAAAACACAATTACATGAGTTAGAGGATCAACACTATTCATAAAAGACTTGAACTCCTTTGGACCTTTCCATTCAAATGAAATAAATTTATTTTTCTCAATTCCAGTTATTTTACACCCAATTGTACTATCATTTTCTGGATGTTCAGGGACCCAAAAAAGTTCATATCTACCTCCATACGTAGGTTCAACGTTAGCTTTCAATGTTAGCCACTTCTCTAATAATTCATTGTTTGTAAACATTGAAAACGCAGATTCAACATCACAATCAATTTCTTCTTTAACTAGAATAATATTTTCCATCTCTAATGCCAATTTAACTATCGATTATTTTCATTAATATTTATATTAATAATTTACTTTAGTAACAAAGTGATATAAAGTAACAATTATTTATTCTATTTAAATCAACAAGTAACAAAATGGTAATAATGTGAGGAAAATGAAATTATTTGATGATGTGGCGAATATGAAAAAATGCCCTATTGAAGTTACGCTTGATATTGTTGGAAAGAAGTGGTCAATCCAAATTATTAGAGACTTATTTAAAGGTAAAACAAGATTTACAGGATTTTTAGAATCAAATCCACATCTTAGTACAAAAATGCTATCCTTGCGTCTAAAAGAATTACAAAAGTTAGATATAGTTAAAAAGACGATCAAATCCACAACTCCAGTTGTGATTGAATATTCTTTAACCCAAAAAGGAAAAAATTTGAATAAACTCCTTTTCCAATTAGCTGAATTTTCTCTAAAAAACTATCCAAATAGAGTATATAATAAGAAGTTGAAATCAATAGAAAATGATATTTCTAATTTAAAGACGTTTTTTTTGGCAGATAATACAGATAATATTTAAAAATATGCTATGTAATTCATAAATAATTTGTCTAATGATATCTTATAAAAAAAGAAAAACAGCTATTCTTCTCGTAATAGAGAGCCTAATTCAGCAAATTGTGTTAAAAATTTTGGTCCCTTTACTTTAATTTTGCCTGTTACCACTTTCTTTACAATATCTCCCCCTTTCAGTTTTCCATCACCAATGTCTTTGAAAATTTCTATCTTGGTTTGTAAATAACCATCCCAACCTAAAGTTTCTTTATCTAAATTTTGTTTAGGCTTGTTTTTTATACTTTCAATCGAAATTTTTCCGTTATTTATTGAAATTAATGCAGCAAAATCTCCATCTTTTGGATTTAAAAGAATTTTAAACTGTTCCTCTTTAAACTTTTCTTTAAATTTTTCTGATTCATTTAAAGGCTCATAAATTTTTTTTATTGAATCTCCAAAAGTATCTGGCATAAATTTATCCCCTAAGTTTAAGATTTGAAGTATTTTATTAATAAAAAATATTTAGATAAAAATATTAAAAAGAATTTACTTAGTGATTCAAAAAAAAATCAAAAAAGAAAAATTATAATTAAATAAAAGGTTGTCTGATAACAGTTTTCATCCTCTCTGGTTTTGCTTTTCTTGGATCGCTCAGATAAATTTCATGATGTTTATGCTTATGTCCATCGAATTTTCCCCCTTGTTTCTTTATATAATTATGAATTTTATCAATTGTGGGTTTTTCTTCTGAATATGGGCCGAGATGCAATATTTGAGCAGCTTTTCCTTCAGAATATTTTTCGAATCTAATTTTTTCCAATCCTTTAACAAGTTCAGGCTTGTTCTTTTTAGTAATTTCTAATGCTTCATCAACTATTTCCTTAGATATCCAATCAGGTTGCATAATCATCATAGTCCATTTCCATTTATCACGATTCCCCTCAATAAAATCATTTAGATTATCTGCCCACCATAACCCTTCTAAAGGCGGAACTACATAATCTTTACCTTTTGCCTTACTTAAGAATTTTATTTTAAACACGACAGGATAAAGAGCAGCAAGTGCATCTAAATACTCTTGAGCTTCACCTGGAGAACCAATACCATCAATCATCAGAAACTGCATCTCAGGAACATCAATAATTTCTACTTCTTTTGGACTTGGTTGATATAATTCCTTCATTGCTTTTTTGAAGTCAATTTTTGTAGGAATATAAATCACCTTTTAACTCCTTGGTTGAAAACTGTTTGTCGGGCATTTACCAGCATCTAAATTTGCTGGAACTTCATGACCAAAGCAATCTCCCTTTGTATCATCAATCGGTTTGTAAAATTTACAATCTTTACATAACGCCATTTTTTTCACATTAATTTTTTTTATTTATTTTTTTTTAATGGATATTAAGGTATTATATTATTTGTGACAATAAAAAATTATTCGCCATACAAAATATTTTTATGTTATGTCACAAATTATCCTAATAAGTAAATAATTATAATTCGTTTTTTATTTATAATGATAAATTCCAACCTAATTTCCTTTCTTAATTATTTTGGCTTTTCTGACATTCAATTAAATATATATCAATATCTATTGAAAAATAAATTTGGCACTATAAAAGATATCAAAAATGAATTGAATTATTCTTATACTCAGGTTTATCACAATTTACTCTTTTTAGTAGAGAAAAACCTCGTTGAGGCTTCTACTAATTCAAAGCCTAAAACTTATTACAGAACAAATCCAAAAATTGCATTAACAGAATTGTTAAATAAAAGATATAGTAAATTTAAACAAAATATAAAAGTTTTAGACGAAGAACTCCAAATTCAGCAGAGTAAATTTGGTAGATGTCTTAAAGATGTTTCTTTCTACCATTATTCTAATATCAACCTTGCAATTGATAATTTCTTTGATCTTATTTATGACACCAAGGAAGAAATTGTAATGACTTCATTACCACCGTTTTTATTAAAAAAATTAGAATCAATTCTCTATGATGCTTTCATGAGAGGATTAGACATAAGGATCTATTTTTCTCTTTCAGATTTTGAATATTATCCAAATTACTTTGAGGAGTTAACCGATATTTTAAAGAGAATTAGATTAACAATAATTCAAACTGAAGAGCGTACATGTCAAGTTGTTAGATATAACGACGATATTGTAAATATGGGACATATATTACTTGATGAGAATTACCTGAATGCTATTATCTTTAAAGAGAATGAAATTTTTCATGCTGATGGATTTCGTGGAATGTTTGCAAAAAATGCAAAAAATTATTTAGAAGTATTAACAGTAATTAAGAAAGTAGCAATTGAGTATCCAGAGCCTATCCAAAATGTTTTAGATATTATTAAGAAATATGATTTAATTAAAACTAGAGATCTCAGCGTTAAATCAAAAATAGGAGGCGGAAAACTAAAGCAAATTTTAAAATATTTAATTAAAGAAGGTAAAATAAAAGAAAATGTTGAAAATGAAGGTACTGGGCGTCCAGCTACCTATTATAGTATAATTGAATCAAAAAAAGAATAAAATTATTTGTAGTTATAAATTAGAAATTAATTACCTTTTTCTGCTCTCGCTAATTCAGCTTTCTTATCCATTATAGTTAAATAAGTTTCTATTGTATTCTTGGGTGGTATAGTTTCCTCTTCTTTTTTATATAATTTTATTGCTTCAGAAGTACAAGTTGGCACACAAACACCACATCCAATGCAACGTGCTAAATCTACAACCGAAACTGCATCTTCCACATGAACAGCATCCAAATTACATCTCTCTTCACAAGTTCCACACCCGATACATTCATCCGGATCAACTTTAGCATAGAAATTTGTTGCAAAAAATTGAGCTGGTTCATCAAGTTTCTTTTGATGCGACAATACCCCACAGCAACAACCACAGCATGTACATATATTCATTGGTCGTTGAGAATTTCCTGGTTGAAGAACTAAACCATCTTCTTGTGCCTTTTCTAATATTTTAAGAGCTTCTTCCTTGCTGATCTCTCTTCCAAGCCCTTTCTCAATGTACACTTTAGCACCAGTCCTGAAGGAAAAGCACGATTCACGGAGATCTGTTTTTTTGCATGGTTCACCAATCAGATCAGTACCTTTTCTACAGATACAATCAAACACTGCAATTGGCCCTCCTATATTTTCAATCACATTTCTTAAATCATCATATGAAGCAATAGTTTGTTCATAATCAACAGTCTGCTCTATAGGGATAGTACGTAACTGGGGGATATGAGTTTTATTAACCTCATCTAAGAATGCCTCATCGAAATACTCTTCCACATCCCTAAAAAATTCTGGAGTTAATTGATTTAATTGATATTCATACATACCTATTGCTAAGGGTGCTAAAACGTAATACTTTTCTTCTGTTCCGCTTTCATTTCTAATACCTCGATTTATTAGACCCTTAAAATACATTTCATCTAAACGTTGCTCTAATTCTTCTAAGCTGTATTTCTTTAATTTTCTGTGTAATTTTTTTAATTTATCTGGATAAAATCCAAGAGATAATGCAATTTCAGCTTGATCATGAGTAAATAGATGTTTTAAAATTCGTATTTCTACACCAGATTCAGTCGCAGGGTAGCCAATTGGTAATTTATCAAGGTGAATCTGTAATTCTCTATAAATATTTAAATTTTCATCATCCATAATTTAATAACCAATATCGTTGAAATTCTAGATTCTAAAAATCTTGAAAATCTT
>JBHLJZ010000076.1:0-18803 GCA_048887165.1 Candidatus Hodarchaeota archaeon
TTTATCAATTCACGAAAGAAATTATTGAAATTGATAAAGAAAATTTAAAATTCAGTTATTAATTTTCCAAAACAATAATATATGATTTTTGAAAAAATCAAAAAATATGAATATTAATTAAAAGGGTAGATATTATGAGCTATAAATTACCTGATGAGAAAGATTTAGATGCCATGATTGGCATCGTTGGTAAGAATTATGCTACCAACAATAAAGCAATTACAGCATCATATCTTGCCAAATCTGTCATGGGTTTAGAATCTCAGATACCAGACATTGTAGTAAGACCAAAATACCCCGAGGAAATTCGTAAGATTCTACTTTATTGTTCAGCAGAAAAGATAGCAGTCAGTCCAGTCTCAGCTGGACTCTCTGGTGGTTTTGCTTGTCCAACAATCAAACCTGGCGGAGTTTTATTAGATTTAGGACGAATGGATAGGATTATAGAGATTGATGAAGAAAACCGATTTGCGATTATTGAGCCAGGAGTTACTAATGGACAGCTTTGGGCTTACATGCTTAAAAATCACCCTGACTGGGCTCCACCTATTGCCGATGGAGCTCCCCCTGCAGCAACAGTTATGGGAGATGCAATTGATAGAGGTTTTTCATTATATACTTCAAGTGTAGGACCTCAAGGAGATAATTTTATGTGTGCCGAGATTGTTTTTCCTAATGGAGATGTCGTACGCACTGGTTCTTGGGCATTACCTTTTGCTAAACCATTCTATAAATATGGGTTGGGTCCAGATATGTGGTCATTCTTAATGGGCTCACAAGGTTCATTTGGAGTAGTTACAAAAGCAGCTGTTAAAATATATCCCCATCCAAAATTTAAAACAGTTGTAGCATGGGGTATGAATAATCCGTATGACATGCAAGATTTAACCCTTGAAGTTGCTAAACAAGAGTTTGGGATCTCTCACAATACAGTCATGGTGCAAGGCGGTAATTACCCACTTGTAATGACACGGTGGCCAAAAGATAAAATTCCTCATGATTATGAATTTTATGAATCAATCGGAGTGAGTAAATGGTGGATGAATTGGGAATGTTGGGCTCAAACACAAGAAGAATTGGATTACGTAGTAAAGAGAATTAATAGCATGGCAGAAGATTTTAAGAAGAATAGAGCTAAAGAACCTGATGCTATGAAGCCATGGGAACTACATCCAAAGCAGATAGCAAGTAGAATGAAGAAACCGAATAAAATCGCGATTCCCTACTCTTTTTGGGAAGCCGGTTTCCTATTTATAACTTGGTATACTCCTTGGAACGAATGTGCTCATTTTGCAGAAATGTATAATGCTGCGATGGAGAAATATGGATTTCCACCGGTCATGTGGATTGCTAGCATTGAGCGATGCAGGCAAGCTATTTGTATGCCCATTGTTTGTTTCGATAGTACTAAAGAGGAAGACTTTGAAAAGGTTCAAGAACTTAATAGGGAAACTACAGAATATGGTCTCAAACAAGGATGGTTAAATTACAGACCTGATCCTTATGTTCATATTGAAGCCTACTATAAAGCAGGAATGTATTGGAAATATTTAAGAGCTTTTAAAAAGCTTGTAGATCCTAATATGATAATGCATCCAGGAAGACTTGCTCTTCCATAAAAAAAGGAGGTAATGAAAAATGGCAAAAACAGGAATGGAAAGGTTAGAGGAATTAAAACCTCAGATTTTTAAATGTATTCATTGTAAAGCTTGTAGATTTGCTTATTCAGGGGAACCTGATAGAAAGGGGATTGGTGAATATACAGGAAAACAGGGAACTGTTCTTTATGAAGGGATGGTTGACGCTTGTCCAGCTGGAATTGAATATGGATGGGAAGCGTTTTGGAATGCTGGTAAAATTTGGATAGCACGTTCTATTCTTAATGGTGATTTAGAATTTTCAGAAGAAGTTAGGGATGTTATTATGCCTTGTATTACGTGTGGTCAATGTTCAGCACAATGTGAAAATAAAATTCCTACAGTAGATATTATAGAAGCTTTAAGGGCTGCTTGTGTGGAGGCAGGCATTCCATTAATTGAAAAGCACGATTTAGTCAAAAGATTAGTAGAAGAATTAAATAATCCTTATGGCGGTAAACCAGAAGAGCGATTCAAATGGGCAAAAGAACAAGGATTAGAGAAATACATCGATAATAAAGAGGCAAAAGTTGGATATTTTGTAGGGTGTACTGCAAGTTATCGTCAAACCTATATTGCTGGTGCTACATGTAAAATACTTGAGCAGTTAGGGATCGATTTTTCTTTAGTTGGAAATGAAGCTTGCTGTGGGAGTCCTTTTTTCAGAGTAGGTGCAGTTGGTACTGCTCAAGAATTAATGAATAAAAACTTAGAATTATTCAAAGAGTTTGATATTGTGTTATTTTCTTGTGCGGGATGTTATAAAACATTTACTAATGATTATCCAAAATGGATGGCAGAAGGAAAGCTTCCTTTCAAAACCATGCATGCTTTCGAATTAATTTCTAAAATGATTTCCCTTCCATCAGAAAAAGCCGGTTTAGAAGCAAGTATAAAAGAATTAAAATCAAAAACAGATGATCGCTCTAAGAAGGAATTAAAAAGACTAGAAGAAAAGTATAATATGATTAAAGGTTTGAAAGGAGAACTTAAATTTAAACCTAACAAAGAGTTAAAAGGAAAAGTTGTTACATACCACGATCCTTGTCATCTGGGAAGGCACATGGCGTTAGAAATAGAACAAAGCATAATTGATGAATCTAAAAATCTCATGCTTGATTCTCGAAAGATTAGTAATATGATCGAGGAGTGGTATCAAGTACCAAGAGTTATATTACGACAACTTGAAAAAGACGTTGGTATTAAATTCAAAGAAATGTATCGAATTAAACTAAATAGCTTCTGTTGTGGAGCTGGAGGAGGAGTGAGAGCAGGTTATCCTGAATTCTCACTTCGGACATCAAGTTTAAGATTAGATGAGGCGAATGCTGTTGGAGCAGATATAATAACAACTGAATGTCCTTTCTGTTATAGAAACTTATTTGATGCAAATGAACAATACAATCATGGTTTACAGGTATATGGTCTTTTGCAAATGATTAATGATTTTGATCTGATGAATATAATAGAAGCACCTACATTAGATGACATTTTGAAATATAAATAATATAATGAATACAACTCTTTTTTTATTTTTTTAAATTCTTTATTTTAGCTTTATAATTATTTTTTTAAACTCATTTAGAATTTGTTCATAATTTCTTTGAGTACATCCAAAATTTCCTATATGTTCAAGTTGTGGAAACATTTTTTGAATTTTTTGACAAGTAATTTCCCAATTATTCGAATTAGCTGAGGTAGCGAAGCATAAAAGCTTTTTTTCTTTTAATTTATGTCTTTTTACTCTCCTTAAAAATGTTTGAAATGAGATAGCGGGTGATAATGCATGAGTACAGGATCCAAAACATAATAAATCGTAGGATTTGAAGAATTCTAAATCATTTCGGACTTTTAAATAAATCCTATCATCTCGATATATATCACATTGATGTCCAGAGCTCTCAAGCACTTCTTTCATTTTATAGGCAAGGGACTCTGTATTTCCAGTCATAGAATTAAAGATTATAATTGATTTCATAATGAGCCACTCTAAACAAAATTGAGAAATATTTAAATTTATAAATCATCTGTATTACTTTTAAGGTTTGAATTATATTAAAAATATTTTTTTTAATAAAGAATAGAAATTCAATTTTGTGAATTATTATGAGATGGAAAATAATTATTCCTATTATTGCCATGGCATTGGTGGCGGTTTTGGTTATTGCTTTATTATTAATGTTTCTTCCAAGGCCACCTGGATTAGGTCCTGCAGAAAGAAAGGCAATCATTCTCTGTAGTGCCAATGATTTTTATGATAGCGAAGTAGAAGAAGATTATGGCGATTCTAATGATGGTAATTTTGAACTAAGCCAAGGAAATTGGACGTTTACGGGAGTGAATTGCATTGGTTTTCATTTCCCTGGTGTTGGAAATTATACTCCACTTGGATCTATTGCGATCCAACCTGATGGGACGGAATTAATTAAAGCAAATTATACTTATAATTGGACAGATTTTTATCCCCTAGTCGAATATGCGATGTATAATATAACCGTAAGTGGATTCATTCAAAATATCAGTAGCTTTCAAGGTTTAGGTGCTCGAATAGGTTTACAGTGGTTAAATTCTAGTGATCAAATTGTAAGAACAGATTGGTCTAATTATTATAATACTACTTATAATAATTGGTTTTCATTAAATACAGTTGGATTTTGTAACAATTATACTAATAGAGAGATTACAAATTTAAGCTTGATATTATCTTTTGAAGGAAATTTTGGTGTGGGTGGTGTTACCGAACATATGTTTTACGATGATGTAATAATAGATAGAGTGGTTTCTGTTAACAATACTAATCCTACAGATCCTCCACCTCCCCCATCTACTAAGAAAGATTCGGATGGTTTTCCAGCACAAGCACTCCAGGTTTATTGGGTATTGAAAAATCATGGCTATACAGATGAAAATATATTCCTCATGCTTTATTATAAAAATGACGTTGATGGTATCATTGACAATAATGCTTTTGATGCGTATAAAAATGATCTAATCCATGGTACAGAGCCTGCAATCATAGATGTCGCTAATGATAGTGTCACGGCTGTGCGTTTTAAACAAGAATTAAATGTATCCGTTTCTGGTTCATTTGCATCTAAAGTGAAATCGAATGATTATTTTATAATCTTTATGACTGATCATGGTTCAAATAATGTTCTTGGTGATGGTAATGCTACTTTTCACTTTGAAGCAGATAATAGTTGGATTAGTGAATTTGAATTTTATAATCTGGTGAAAAACATTAAATGTGCTCGAATGATGATAAACGTAGACTGTTGTTTTAGTGGAAATTTCTTAAATGAAAACCAAAATATCGGATCTAGTTGGTATAATATCCCTAATTCTATTATGATAAGTGCTGCTTCAAATGTATTTTCTTGGTATTGGATAAATAATCAAAATCCTGATGGATTTGCAGGTTCCTTCTTCTTTCATGTATTTTGGGATCTATTAGACCAAAACCAAACTATTAATGCTGCTTTTACTAACGCCTTGTTGTTTTCACCAGCATTGCCTCCACCTCCTCGTACAGTACAAATGATACAAAACCCTTTAATGTACGATAATATGGGAATTAATACAACATTAAGCTTTAACAGTGTGCCACCTTTATAAAGAAAAATTAAATATTTTATTTTTTTTAATTTAAACTAGTAATTAATTAAATCATTAGTGTTTCCAAATGAAATATTATTTCTCTGAATTTTTTGCTATTTAAAAATATAAAATATTAAAGAATGTTTTCAATCCCAAAAAAATATATGCCATTATTTTCATTATGATCAAAATAAATTTTGGAGTCTCTTTCTATTGACAAAAGTAGAAAAAAAGACGGCTTACCCGTACATAACTGAATTTAAAAAGGAACCGTTCAAATCTTTTGTTCTTATTGAAACAAAGGATATAAGCAGTTTCTACTTAAGTCAATATAGTCAAATTTTAAAATTTTATCAGCAATTTAATGAAAAATTTCTTACAGATAAATCATTAAATCTTGAAAATATTTATTGGCTTCTTTTACTAAGAAAATATTTAAAAGAACCGAGAGAAAATAAGAAAGAAGAGATTTATAAGTTTATTAAAAGTTGCGAAGTTGAAATTCATGATTACGATTATTTTGGCTTTAAATCAGCTCCAGAGCAAGGAAAAAAGCCTGATATCTGGTCAACTTACTATGCACTTTCATCTTTAAGCATTTTAGGGATGTTAAATGAATATATAAACTCTAAAGAAAAAAATGAGTTTATTAGGAAAATCAACAATTTTATTAATAGTCATAAAAAGGGTCATAAATTTTTACACTGTTTTGATAAAGATTGTGAAATTTGTAAAAAAGAGTCATATGCTAAAACTCTTTATTTTGTCTCGGAAATTTTAAAACTTATTGGTATTGAAATTCGATTATATACAAAAGAATTTCAGTCCTACATTGATCATATAAGGAAAGACTCTTCTATAGTATATAAACTAGCTATTAGCAAGGCATTAGATCTGGATTCTGAGGTTAAAGACAAGGAAATTGAAAATCTATATCAATTTCAAAAAAGTGATGGTGGTTTTAGTTATGAAAATACTGAAGGATCGATAACAAATTCATTTTGGATAGCCTATATTCTTGAACTATATTCATGGAAGTTAGATTATAATCCTGCAGAAATTTATTCTTTTATAAACAAAAAAATTAGTGATTTATTAGATGATCAAGATAACTGGAATTTTACAGCTGTAAGAAGATTAGCAAAGCTGATTATTTTATTATCATATATATGGAAAAAGTTTATTGAAGAAATAGAAAGGATTATTTTCAAGCAATTAGAGAAAGAAAAGTTTATAGATGTTGATCAAATAAAGACTGCTTTAGGATTAACTCATGGCATTGATGAAATTGTTTTATTTATCAATTTGAGTTACAATTTTAATTTAAAAGTTATAGACACTCTAACTGAATTTAATAATTATATAAAGGATTTTAGTGTTGGAAAGAAACTACTTCTTAAAGAAATTTTCAATCAAATACAGGATAATAGTATTATTTCACTTTCTGACATTTTTAAAAAGTATAAAGGCTCATCGCATTATGAACCCATGAAATTAAAGGAGGATCTTTTTCCGTTATTAAAAGAGTTGATGAATAAGCATCTTTTTATAGGAAACATTAGAACAAGAAGAGGTATATCTTTTAATAAGAAATATTATCTTTGTTTGGATTTTGCATTTAAAAAAATTATTATTACGGATATGGAAATTGATATTGAAACACTTTCTAATGAAAAAGAAAAAGTTCTAGAAATTAAGAACGATATTTACAATATGACATTGAGTTTAAATGATGCAGTTTCCCAGATTAAAGAAGAAATTGAATCATACTTAATATTGGACGAAGTTGGATATGCAAAAGAAAGGTTAAAATTTATTTTAAGAAATGCGTTAATGGAAGCTGATTTTTTGAATGAAAATATTGAAAATTCTTTTAATGAAGATTTAAAATATATCAATATTCAAGCGCGATTGGCTTCTGAAATTTCCCGATGGAAGAAATCTTATTCAATTTTACAAAAAAGACTTAATAATCTCGATAAATATCTTAAAGAAAAGATACTTGAAAAGCAAGAATTAAGACAATTTGATAAAATATTAGATGATTTAGATAGTAAAATATCAGAAATAGAAGGTAATATTAACAAGGAATTAGATGTTTTTGGAAAATATTTTAATGAAGTATTAGAAAATGGTTACAGTGAAGAAAAGTTCAATCTTGTGATTCAAGCTTTAAATAGAATCTCGCAATATGTAAGCAAGTATGATAGTGTTATTTATAAAATTTCTCAACAAATAACAACAAAAGAAAATAAAATAGTAAAGAAACATAAGAAAGTTATAAATTATTGGATTAAAATTAAAGAAAATTTTGATATTCTCTCAAACTATTATTCTGATGGATTTCAATTTTTTAATAGTAACCTCAAACAGGTTGAGAGTATTAATGAAGGTCTTAACCTAGAAATCATTGAATTAAAAGAAAAAGCCCAACTTAAAGTGAATGAAGGTAAATTTAAAGACGCATTCGAAATTATAAAAAAAGAGTCTGATAATTTACTTCAAAAAAAAATCCAAGAAATTAAAGACATTAAATTACAAGTTTCCAATGAAATAGAAAAGAAACAAAAATTATATTTACTCTTTAAGCATCTTCAAGATAAATTAGAAAATTTGGAAGAAATTTTGATTGACACTATTGCAGAACAAGTCCAATCATTAAAAAAAGGGGTATTAGAAGAGAGGAATAGAGTAAAATTTGAAGACTTTGATAATTTTATTTTAGGAGAGATTCAAAGATTCAAAAAGGTTTTAGGTGAGTATAAATCTAAATTAGACGAGACAAAAGATAGAAAAATAAGTCCCGTAGTTCAAGGATTTGATAAAATTCTAATAGATTTTGATAATATTAACAAAAAATATCAAAATAAATTAACAGATTTAAAAGATATAATTGAAAATTCTGATGCAATTTCAATGTCTATAATGCAATGGGAGAAGTTTAGTGAATTTTTAAACCATGAAATTACTAATTTGAAAGATGAGTATGTAAATGAGATCATCACAGATGAAATGATTTTAATGTGTGAAAGTGAAAATACAGATAAAGTCGATCTTAAAAAATTATCAGATAAGTTGAATCTAAAATGTAAAGCATTAATTCCAAGAATAAAAGAAATGATAGATATTTCAAGGATCCAAGGAGATCTCAATGAAGATAATAAATATATAATTGTTCATACAGATCACTATTACAAAATTAAAGACCTGATAAATTTTACTGAGAATAAATTATTAAATAATAGTCATAAAACAATCGGAAAAATTTTAGCTCTTTATGATTCCAGTATAAAAAACAAAACATTAGCTGTTAATATTCTAGAGATTCAAAATAGAATTGATGACTTTTCTTCCTTTGAGGCTATTATTAGGGATCAATTTAGAAAAAAGATTGAAGAACTAAATATAAATGAAAATAGATTTGAAAGTATTGAATTTAAGAAACACTTAGAAGAAATAATCGAAAATAATATCTCAGCAATAAATTCTATCAAAATAAGCTTAACCTTATTTGTTAATTTGCAAAATTCAATTGGTCAAGAATTCAATAATCTAAAATTAAGTTTAGAAAAAGAATTTTCAAGATTTTTTGAGGATTATGAAGAACATCACTCTTATGAAAGATTATATGATGCATTTGAGATTAAAAACAAAAAAATAGAAAACAAATTGAAGACTGTATATGAGAAAATCGATAATAAAATAAAGGAAACATTAGAAAAATCATTAGATTCAAGAAAATTTGAAACTGAAATTAGGGAATTTGTTGTATCAAATAAGAATCACATCCAAAAATTATATGATGATAAATTGAATTTGATTAATGAAGAAATTAATCATTTGAAAGATGAAACTTTCCGTAGCAAGTTTATTGATGATTTAAATAGATATAAGATACATTTAAGCCAATTACTTGGAACCCTTCAAGCTAGAGTCGAAGATTATATAGACTATGAAGAATTCAAACGCGCCTATAGTAAAATATCGAAGAGAGAAAAGGGAATTGAAATTGAAACAAAAGAAATTTACAGGGAGGTTAGGAATTTAATTAAAGATTATGATAGGCTTGCTAAAAACTTCTCAACTAAAAATAGGCATATTATTTCTGATTTTGAGAAGTTCTTGAAGAATTTTAAAGACATTCTAGCTGAGAAAGTTAAGTCATTGGAAGAAATGATAATTAAATCATATGTAGAAATGGCTATTAAAGCTGTATCTAATCAATATTTAACACTGAGCTTTTTACAAAATGAACTAAAGATCAAAAAACAAGTAATTCAAGACAGACTTATTTCTTTAATAAGCGCTGGCAGTTTAAAAGGTAAATATGATCCTCGGTTAGGTTTGTATTATGAAGATCCCGATGTTTTAAAAAGTTTAAACGAAACAGAATTAGAAGTAATTAAAAAGATGAATTTTAGGTTTTATATGTTTTATAAACATTTAAAGAATTTTACAAGCCAAAATTATAGTATTTTTGCTTTTTTAGCTGCGATCTTATCAATTACGTTATCTATATCTACAGCTACGGGAGGAAATCCTAGTATCTTTATAATTTTAATTATAAGTGCAATAATTATTATAATCTATATTATAGTTAAGAAAAGAAAACAGAAAAAAGTGTAACATTCTATTCGTAATTCATAATAAATTGAACATTATACCCAGATTTTTTGAGATATCCTAAATAACAAGCTTGATTGAAATGAATATAAAACTTATCTTCTAGAATATCTTCGTTACAGACAAGTTTTTTGAAATATTGAAAGTCAATCATACCATCTACGCAAAAATTCTTAGCAATATTAATAATTTTTTTTAAATTTTTGTTAAGGTAATGTTTCTTCTCTGTGATTGTTCTTTTTCCTCTTGTTTTTAACTTTATTACGGAATCCTTTAATCTTGAATTATTTAGGTCTATGACATCATTATAAAGAGTAATTCCATAATTTTTTAAATTTTTATATTCTGTACTATTGACGAAATTATCAAGTTCTGAAATAATTTCTTCGATAGACCGATTTGCAAGCAGTTCTCTTTCTTTTCTTTTTCTTTCTTGAACTTTTTTTATGGAATTATCTTCTGAATATCCTTCTAGGAGTGTTGAGAAATCTATGTTTTTTCGCTTTAGATCATTAGATAGATCTAGTTGCTTTGGGTGTGATAATACATAATTCATGGTCATTTCTTTTCTTTGAGAGACTTTATGGAAAGGTATATCTACAGTAGAACGAGTAGCAAGAATATAACATCTTCCAGGAGCTGTTCTTCCGGTCCTTCCCCTCCTTTGAATTAATCTAATTTCTGATGGCACAGGCTCATAAAAAATGATTGCATCTACATTAGGGATATCCAGTCCTTCTTCAGCAACACTAGTTGCTATAAGAATATTAATCTTTCCTTCTCTAAATTGGTTTAATAATTCAATTTGTTTGTCTTGTGAATAACCTAAATCGTCGATTTTAGATGTTTGGCCTATAAATTTTTCTATTGTTATCCTGCTATTTAATTCTTCTTTCAATTTGTTTTTTAGAAATTCTGCCATCTCACGATATTGAGTAAAAATTAAAATCCGATCATTATGATTGTCCTCTAATTCTTCTTCTAAAATAGATAATAATTTTGATATTTTTGGATGGGAAATTTCGTCTTTACAAGTTTTTAATAACATTTTTATAAACTTAAGATGTTCAGAGTCAACTATTCTTTTAGCAGATAAAACATCATGATCGGCTTTATACTCTAAATTATTCAAAAAGGAACTAAATAATGTCAAATTTTGAGTTTCAAGTAAATCCTTACCATGCAATAAAGAAATACAACTCGAACAATAAGAAAAGATGGATTGAATATTTAAATTCCTTTCTCTTACAATATCTATTACTTTAGGAGATTTAAAGTATAAGAACTCAGCAAAATCTAATTCAGATAATTTGGAATCATACTCATTTTCTAAACGTAAAGATATAGTCAAATCTCGAGAGAGTGATAAAAAATCAAGCTTAGAATAGTAAGGTTTATTTGGGGGAATTAGCTTCCTTTCCATGAAGAATCTTAGAAATTGCTGGAATAGATTATCCCAAATTGCACTCAATTCTAAAAGTTTAATAGGCAAATCTACAAGCTCAAGAAAAGTATCAATCTCATATATATACTTTTTAATATCTTTATCATCGTAATTTTTAAAAACAACATTCTCGATGAATAGATTATCACATAATTCCTGAATATTTTCATAATCTTTCCCTGGAGAAGCTGTTAATCCTAATATTAATGGATCTGAGCATGTTTCAATGTATTCTTTTGATATTGAATTATATGCATAATTCCCTTTTGTTCGATGTGATTCATCAAAAACTATCATGGAAACATGCTTTAAACTGTATCTACCCCTCTCTAAATCATTCTTTATCACTTGTGGTGTTGATATAATAATTTGGGATTGAAAAAATTGCAGAGCTCTTTTTTCAGGCGATACCCTTCCGGTGAGTGTTATTATACTTTCTTTCTGCAGATCGAGAAATTTTTCACAGCTTGTTCTATGTTGTGAAACTAACGGTCTAGTTGGTGCTAGAATTATTATTTTTCCTTTTGGATATTTTTCGAGTGTTTTTGCGATTAGCAAAACCGCTATAATCGTTTTACCTAAACCCGTGGGTAAAATAACCAATGAATTTTTGTCTTTACACCGTTTCACAATATTCTGTTGATATTGTCGGTAAAGGAGTCTGTTTTTTTTTAAAAATGGATAATTAAAATGAATTCTGTCGTTAGTTTCCATATTAAGATTTAATTGAAATTTGATTTTTTAAAAACAATATCTCTGAAAGTTTTTTATAATCTTAAAACTGGCAATCTACTATTAATTTATCCCTATTAAGCTACAATTAAAAAAATCAATTTTTTGATTTATCAATTAAATTAGATATTATAAAAAACTGTGAAAAGTTAGACTTTCCACAGCCAAATCAAAAAATATGAAAGATTAGATAATGCTTCCAATAAATAATCAAGCTACTAAGGTCTTTAAATCTTAATCTTTTAAATTTTAATAAAAATTGACTAATTCATTATAATTAATAGAATTAAGTTTTTTTAAATTGAGGGAGCCATTGCTTTTCAGCTTCGAATAATTCATCGACCATATCACGTATTTCTGATGGTGAACAAACACTTGCAGTATTAGGATCTAGTAATACTGCATGATACACTTTCTCCCTTTCTAAAGATATTTGTGCTTCTACAGCTGCTTTCTGAACCATAATATTTGATATATTCAGTGCTTGACAGATAGTGGGTAATTGTATTCCGCCTTGTGGATGAATTCCATGATAATCTGCGAATATAGGAACTTCTACACAACAATCTTTAGGCAAATTTGTAATTAATCCTTGATCTTTATTTATAACGTTTCCATTAAATCTAAATGGGACATCAGTTTCGATTGCATTAATTATGTAAGGAGCATACTCGATAGATGGTGCTTTTTTTAAACTTAAGTTTTTACGTGTCAATTTTCGCTCGAATTGGCGTTCCATATTCCCTTGGTTTTTTACTTGCATACGATAATCTTCTGCTTGTAAAAGACTATCATGACCTATTTTTTTTCCACTATATTTCTCCAATAATTCACTTCTTTTACGATAATAAGGAAGATACTCACTAAGGTGCCCCGAAGACTCTGTCATAAAATATCCTGTTGCCTCCATCATATCCCATCGAAGAAGATCACCCCCAATAATGTTTGGATTAGCTTTATGTTTTTTATATAAAAGAGGATAAGCATTTTTCCATGGAGTGTTTGAAGATTCTCGATACCATAATTCAAGGAACCATGCCATGTGATTAATTCCTGAGCAAAGGAAGCTAAAATTCTCCGGTTTAACTCCAATAGCCATACATAACGCTATACTCGTTCCTTGAACTCCATGACAGAGCCCAACAGTTGAATCGGGGTTAATGGAATTGCAATACCATACATTCATTGCCATAGGATTTGAATAGTTAAGAAAAAGAGGTCTTCCTTCCTGACTTTCTGAGTTATAACCTACTTCTTCCACTAATTCAACTATTTTTTTTAACACTGGAGCATTACGCAAAAACCGGAACACCCCACCTGGTCCTAACGAATCTCCTACGCATTGTGATACACCATATTTTATCGGAATCTCTACATCAACTTTAAATGCATCTAAACCTCCAACATGAATGGCACTAATTATGTATTTTGCATCAGATATTGCCTTTTTCATATCTGTTGTTTTTTCGAACGTAACACCCTCCAATTCTTTGGGATTCATCTCTTTATATCTATTCATTAGGTTATACATCAAATCAAGTCTATTTATATCAATATCTTCAAGACAAATTGTCGTATCTTTTTGAATTGAAGGGAATGTCAGTATATCGTTGAGAATATTCTCACCAAATACTATTGAACCGGCTCCAATAAAAGCAATTTTCATAATATACTCTATAATTTAATTTATAAAAATGGAATTTTTAAAATTAAATATTAAAAGGATTGACTTAAGAAAAATTAGATTATTTTTAATTAGCAATTAAAAGGTATTTTTCTATGATTGCTCTGTTGTAATAGCAGCTTTTTCTGCAATGAAAATTTTTTTATCCTGATCTAATATTGAGGTTTTAGTTAATTGTTTTTGGTAATCTTTATTGATATCTTTCATTAATTCTTTCTTATTTTTTAACTCTTCAGAGATAACGTCTGTAGTTATACCTTGGGTGTAAAGCATTCCTAAACCCCCCATAATTCCCTGTTTTATTAATCTACCCATACATGAAAGCATCCAATTAAACTTACCAAAAGGATTTAAATACTCTTTAGCTCTTTTTAATAACCAACCTTTTAAATAGAATGAAGCATAAGCCTCAGCAACTAACTGATACATTTCTATTGTTGTTAAATCTTCGGTTCTTAGCATTGGGTGGAATAAATCGTAATATTTGTAATTCTCAGTTGTTATCATGTTTTTTTCTTTCATCTCATTATAGAAATCTGTACCGGGGAACGCTGTTATTGGTGTAAATTGTACACAGTCTAAATCTAAATCTTTAGCATATTGAATGTTTTGCCTGACCATTCGTTTAGTTTCTCCAGGATATCCAATTATAACACCTCCAAAAATTGAGATTCCTTTACTTCGTAGATTTTTTACCACTTCTTTTACCATATAAGATGTAGTATTTCTTTTATTCATTGCATCTAAACTTTGCTGGTGAATTGATTCAATTCCGAGAAAAACTTGTCTAAAATTTGCTTTATAAAGTTTATCAATTAAATATGGATTTCTATACAAGGTATCAACCCTTGATTGGCAAGAAAAATGCATTTTATTTTGGACTCCTGACTTTATGATTGTATCTAATATTTTGTTAGTCCGTTTTGCATTTATTGTGAAATTGTCTTCACAAAAGAAGATAAAATCATTCTTCCAATCAATATCATAAATTTCTTGCATAATTCTTGATATGGATTTTGTTCGATATGTTATTGGACGATTAGTATTTCTCCACATCTTTATAATACAACAAAATTTACAATTATGAGGACAGCCTCTTGAAGTTTCTATCTGTTGAGTTGTAGCTCCTAAATATGAATATAATTTTCCTTTTAATAAATCTCTACGTGGTAAGGGAAAATTGTCTAAGTTACATTCTAATTGACGTTCATTATTATGGAGAATCTTTCCTTGATCAGTTTTATATGATAGACCATCAATCTGTTTTAGGGAGATTTTATCTTTATTACCGTCAATATAGTCAATTAATTCTTTAAAAGTATGTTCTCCTTCACCTCGAACAGTGTAATCTACTGCTTTATGTTTTGCTACAAAGTCGGGAGCTAATGTGGGATGATATCCTCCTAATATTGTAATACATCCATGCTCCTTAGCCATTTCTGCTACTTCTAATGCATGGTATATTTGAGGAGTCATGCTTGTAATAGCCACAACATCATATCGATTTAAATCACTACGGAAATGCTTTTCTCGATATTTATCGACTTTAAAATCAAATAATTTCGCATCATGTTCAGGTACCATAGCAGCGATCGATATGAGACTTAAAGGAGATCCTTTAATGATAGAATCCAATCCTGCTTGTAAGCGAGCTGGGTTAATATATAATATCTTCATTTGTGTCAATTCATGTTATTTTTCAAGAGTTAATGCCTAACCTGAACTTGCCTAATATAGAGTATTATAGTTACTTTATTAGAATAAGTTTTAAAGCAAAAACTCTGTTGCTACTATATTTAAAGAAATAATCCTTTTTAAATTTGTTGGATCTACATAGTTTTTGTTAACTCAACATACTTACAAAAATTAGTAGTGCATTATTAATAATATAAAAATCTATGCATTAAAAGGAGTTTATATAAGTAAAATTTATCTAGTAATAGAGTTAAGCACTCATATATTTAGATTATGAGTCTTATATGACTCCATTTTTGCCTCGGTATAAGATTGGGTCAATATATATAGTAGAAAAATATGTGTATCGGAAAAGTTTTAGCTTAAATCTTTGATGTTTTAGGAAATTGGGGATAAGAAAGGATTTAATGTAAATTAACAAGAGAGTCTATTTAATAAAAATGCTTAAGACAAAACAGAGTATACTATATTTTCTTTCAATATTATTTACAGCGAATTGTCTAAAGGTTTTAATTGAAAATATTGGATTTTACCCTGTGTTTCTAATTTTATGCAATTTGTTTATTCTAATTCTAATTTATTGTTCTTTTAATTATGCCTCAAGAAAAATTTCAAATTCTGCTAAATTAAAAGAATATTCAAAAAGTGATTTTAAAAAGGAAAAATCGAATATAAAATGGAACGAGAAAAATATCATTTTGGCAAGATCTTTTTTGGGTTTTTTATTATTATTACTTTTGTTTTTTCCTATACGCTTTATTTTTATATTTTTTCATGAAGGGTGTCATGTAATAGCTTCCATATATCATGGTGTTTCAATTCTAAAATTTAAAATTGATTTAATAAGTGGAGGATCTATAACCCTTCCTGGTGGGCTGCCCACCAATGTTTTAACAGATATATTTATCGCAGGTAGTTTGGGGACCATTATTCTGGGGTTATTTCTCTTGGTAATAATTTACAAAAGTAAGAATTTAGGTTTAGATTTATCTATTCCGTTATTTATTTTAATCGGTTTTGAAATCTTTAGCGACATAATTTACTGGATACTAGGAATAATTGGAGAATATGGAGATTCATGGTACTTTCTCCAAATAAACCCTCAATTAGATCGACAATGGCTATTTATTCTCTGCCAGACTATCTTTTGGTCCTTTATCTTTCTATATCCATTATTTTTCAGATTTAAAATTAAAAAAAGGATTAGAAATGATAATTCTCAATTCATCATGTTCAAATTTGATAATTCATACTCAACTTTATATCGAAATTTTGACTTTTTTAGGAAGTTTAAGGTAATAAAAGATTGTTATGATTAATGAAACCAGAATTAAAAAAAATCTAAAAAACTTTTCTTTTCCTCGTTTATCTGGAACAGTATATGAAGCAAAAGCTTTTAATATTATAAAAGACGAAGTTAAAAGTTTGAATTTGGATTTTAAAGTTCAAAGATTCACGTTCAGTTCATTTTATTCGAGGATGTATCCAAAAATAGCATTTATGTCTGGTTCATTAATTTTTTTATTACTTTTCTTGAATCTTTATATGAGAATATCTTTAATTTTGATACTTATATTATTAGGAATTTTAACCATATCTTTCATAATAACAAGAAAACCTGAAAAAATAAAATTTTTGAAAAAATTTAATTCACAAAACCTTATAGTAAAGATTAATCCAAAATCAGATAAACAGGAGAAAAATGATAGAATTGCATTATTTATTAGTCATTTGGATTCCAAGGGACAAAGATTCACCATAAGAATTCGAATTAGAATAATCAAGCTCTGGATTGTCTCCTCAATTATTCTTACTGTTATCATACCCCTAAAATCCTTGATATTTTCAGAATTTGAAATGTTATTTTATATTATCGGGCTATTTCCCTTATTGGGAAACTTGTTTGCATCAATTGTATTGTTAATGAATACTACAGATAACAGTTCTAAAGGTGCAGTTGATAATGCTTCAGGGCTTGCATGCAATTTAGAGCTTTTAAACTATTATAGCATACCTGAAAATAGATTAACAAATTACAACCTGTGGTTTCTTTTTACTGGAGCTGAAGAATGTGGAACAATGGGTATAAGGCATTTTTATAATAGTTTGGGAAATTTTGATTTTAGGAATTTGATTGGATTTAATTTTGAATCTATAGCTAATCATGTTTATCTATTTCCGGGAGGAAATGATGGGGTATATATTAAGGATGTCGATTATTTGCTTTTGAATAACTCCAGAAATCTTACAATTCGTCATCATATTACGAATAGAGTTCTTGGCACTCATTCTGATGGAGGTTTTTTAGGTGATAAAGGTTTACAAGGATTTGGGATTGGTGAAGTGGAAGCATATGATTATATGCACACTCGCAATGATACTTTAGACAAAATAGATACGCAAGTTTTAAAGAAGCTCTGTTTAGTACTTATAGATACGTTAAAAGAGCACGATACCAATTTCATAAAATAAATTAAAGCTTAATAACTGAAACTTTAAAAAAATAAAAAAAAGATAATTATTAATTTTTTCTAAAAACCTTCGCTACATCTAGACTCCTATTTCTATTGTTTATTTAAAGTATTTAATAGCTAAAAGAATGTCGTCTTTGGTGACTTTGTTAAAAAATAATCCTGAAAATATCACTTTTACTAAATTTTTTCAATTATTACGAGATTCTACGTGTCTTATTGAAAAGCTCCGCAACTTTCCTAGAGTTTAAGAAGTTAAAACTGAGATTGTGTTAGATCGTATAAAAGAAGATCATTCAATTATTATTCCTGATTAAAAAAGATAAATAAAAAAAGTATTTTTTAAGAAATCAGAACCTTTAATGCTCAGCATGTAGCTTATTCTTTATAAGAGAGTGCTTTGAAATCATCTTTCCATTTTTTAAGTAGTAATCCATCACGTGGATTATGGGTTTATGTTGTTTATTATCAACCATTTTTTCAATTTCTTTATTTCCTTTTTCAGATAATGATGTTGAAATAGTTTTCCAAGTTAATGTCGTTGTCCCATCATTGTTTTGAGATAAACTTATTTTGCAATGTAACAACATATCTTGTTGGAACCGTACAAACTCAATATACTCATTTAACTTGAATCCAGTAAATGTCCATAAACTTTCCCCAGCAGAATTCGATTTTTTTGTGCGAAATACGCACTTATCTTCGGCATATCCAGAACTAGTATAAATTAAATCCGAATCCCATCCTGGAATCCAATCAGCTTCACGAGCAGGACATAAAAGAGGGAAAATTTTATCTGGAGTTGTTTCAAATGTTCCAGTAAATTCCCGTATTTCTCTTTTATACTTGGGTTCCCGTTGTAAAAAGTTTTGTACTAATTTTTCTGATCTTGTAGTATCCAAATTTATTACCTCTAAGGT
>JBHLJZ010000077.1:0-18797 GCA_048887165.1 Candidatus Hodarchaeota archaeon
ATCATGGAACAAAGGTTCACGTGGAAAATCTCAATGGTCATGCGGAAGCAATTCGTTGGAGATGGTAACAACAATATTAAAATAAATTAAAATAAAAAATAAAGGAATTATTAAATCTATTAGAATTTCATTTGATCTCCGCTAAATCAACCTGTTTAGTTTCTTTTATAAAAAAATAACCAAGAGGAATTATTCCAAGGTTTAATATTACAAACATAACAAAAGTAGATCCTAAACCTAATAAAAGAATAACCAGACTGCTAGTTAATAAACCTAATGTTGTACCAAAAGCGCCTATTAGACTCCTGAATCCCACCCCCGTTCCTCTCCTATCAGTTGGAAGTTGCTCTATTGCTATAATTCTAATAATTCCCCACAATCCCCAATAAGAAATATGAGTTATTGCATAACCTGGAAAAACGATTCTAAATGCATTTTGCGCATCCCATGCCCCTATTACCCATATAATCACTGATACAGGTAATAAGAATGACCATAGATATAACAAGGGTTTTCTTCCAATACGATCAGCTAGTAATCCATTTGTTAAATATGCAATTGTTACAGTAAATACTGTTAAGAAAAAAATAAATGAAACCATTTCTTGGGAAATAGTACCAACATCAGCGATATATAATTCAAACATCGAAATAAATAAGTTTGAAAACCCAAACAGGAAGGAAATGATTAGTATTATGATATAAGGAGTACGATTTTCCGTCTCAAAAATAGACTTTATATCTTGAATAAAAGATCTGGTTTCAGCTTCCTGTTCTTTTTTCATTAGTAGGTACTTTGATGACTCTTTAAGGGTAAAAATTATAAGTATACCTAATGGAAATGCTAAAATCATTGGAAAAAGAGTCATTCCTCTCCAAATAGGATCAGTTTCCGTTATGAATATAAAACGAAAGATCACCATAATTATTGCGCCTAGTAATCCTGCCATTAAGATTATATTCGAATTAAAAGCTCGTTTATTTGGCTTTGATTCCTCATTAACGTAGATTAACCAGATATCACTCATAAAGAAAAAATTCAAGAAAAATCCAAAAGATTTATACATAATATAATTGATAGACAAAAACATACCTAGTGATGATATTCCCATTCCGATAACAGTAATAATCAGCATAATCTTTCTGCCGATTTTATCAACTAAGTACTGGTTAAAAAATAGAAAGTACATACCTATGGATGTTATTCCTCCAGCAAGCGCAATAATAGCATTAGCTTCATTTATTGAAAATCCGCTTAAAAACTCAGCCCTTACTAATGATGGAATTGCCCCGGGGTATATAGTACTATAGGTATCAAGTATCTGGACTAACATTAAAACAAGTATTAAATATTTAAAGTAAGATTTCGATCTAGAAATTTGTTGTTTATTATTATTTTCAGACATTTTATATCAAAATTATTTATGAAATTCCAAATTTTTTAAGAAAAGATGTTAAATTTATAAAATAACGTTTGAATGTCTTTCTTAATAAATGTTTATAATCTACTAATGCTTTAATCTAATTTTTTAAAACCAGTAAAAATAAAAAATAAATAAAGTAAGTAAAATATATACAAAATTTTTAAAAGTAAATATCTCCATTTTAAATCAAAAGGACAATCCTTCAATGAGAAATTTTCATAATAGACAATATAATCATAATCAATTTGTTCAAAAAAAGACTCTTAAACAATTTCCAAAGATAGAATTACATCGACATCTTGAAGGAAGCCTCGATATTGTTAAACTTCATGAAATCGCCCAAAAAAACGATTTAGATGTCCCTTATAACCTTGAAGACTTTAAAAATTTCTATCATTTTCCTAAAGAATCTAAACCAGACTTTTTAGCTTTTATATCGAAATTCCAAATTAACTGGTTCAAAACTCTTAAAGATATCTCTAGAATTACATATCAATCAGTTAAAACCTTGAAAGAAGATGGAATTTTCTATATAGAACTCAGGTTCGCTCCCCATTATTTTGCTCGTCAAAACAATTTTGATCCAATTGATATTACTAAATTAATTGTAAAAAGTGCTAATAAGGCAGCACAAGATGTCGAAATCCAAATTAGATATATAATTACATTTAGCAGACGAACTCAAACCTCTGAAGAAATTCTAAAAATCTATCACCAAATTAATTCCTTAAACATTAAAGAGATTATAGGGATAGATTTAGCTGGAGATGAGTTTAATTTTCCACAAAAACTATTCGAACCTGCTTTTGATGAAATACATAAGATAAACCAACATAAATTGACAATTCATGCTGGAGAAGTAACATCATCGCGAGAAGTTTGGACTGCTATAAAAGATCTACATGCTTCAAGAATCGGACACGGAACTTCAGTAATTCACGATAAGAAGCTACAAAAATATTTAAAAAAGCATAGTTTCGCATTAGAACAATGCATTACCTCTAATTCATTAACTGGATCTTGGAGAGGTGCTGAAAACTCTCATCCAATTGGAGAACTCTTTAGAAGAGGAGTACCTGTTACAATAAATTCTGATGATCCTTCTATTCAAAATTCCGATTTGACTGATGAGTATCTAAAATTAATTCATTATTTTGACTTTTCAATCGATGATTTAATAACAATAAATAAAATAGCATTAAATGCTAGCTTTATACATGAAGATGAGAAAATTAAGTTCGAAAAAGAATATGACCGATTAATTAATCAATTCCGAACTAAAGATGAAATTCAATAAGCGATTTAGAAAAATATCCTGCCTGTTTAAAGTTACAAAATAAGATAGAAAAAATATTTTACTAAACCAGAAAGTATTGGATTTAAGATATTATCATCAATTTTAGGACTTAAGAGATCTATTCCTAAATAAGTGGTTGCTCCTACTATTGATAATATGCAGATTTCTACTAAAGGCATAAAAGGTTCAAAAATCCAAAAAACAATAAAACTGCTTATAAAAGATGATAAAAAACCCGCTATATATCCAATTACAGTTTTCTTGCTCCATTTAGGAAAGTTTATCCTTCCAAAACGTATCCCAAAAATAGAAGCTGCGCCATCACCTAAAGTAGAAACTAATGCCGCAGCAGAAAATATACTTATTGGGAGAAAGAAAATAGGTATGAAAGATAATACTAAAGCAACTGGTTTGGTGAACTCATATATTTCATTGGGTTTCAATGTTTTTACTAATAAATTTGACACACTTTTTGGCATTAAATGATAAATATTCTTTTTAAAAATATATGATAGACGGACATAATCCAACGCCGCAAATATAAGGATACCAGTATAACCAACTGTTAATATCAAAAACACCCAATATTCTTCTCCCGAAATCCCCCAAAAAAGGTCAGCGTCCCAAACTTCATCCCAGATTTTAACCGCAAAAAACCATAAGAAAATAATTACTATAACAGGTATTAGATGGAATGATTTTCTATGGATGTCAGTAATTAAAGGGTAATTCTTGCTTTTCGATTTCTCAATGTATAACTTCTCCATTCTTTCTTTAAAAATTTCTATTTTTCTCTGTTCCCTTATATCTTTATTTCTCTTAATTAAGATGAATTGATAAAATAATATAGCAAAAATTAGCAATGGGGCATAAATGCAAATGATTTGCATTGATAGGGCTTGAAACCATCGAACATGTTCAGTATTTCTAAAATAAAAAAATGGATAAACTAAGCCTGCACTAAGCCATAACAGAAAAACTATAATTGAATTTAATAAATTATGATTTTCAGGAAATCTCTTTTTTAAATTTATTGCATAATATAATTGCCCAATTCCATTAGCAATGAATAAAATTGTGATTAATAAGGTAAAGAGATTAAAAACCATATTATTCTTAATAAAAATCTATTTTAAAAATATCTTTTGAAAATTAATTACTCTTTAAAAAAGTAGATTAAGATAATATATTTTAAGCTAACCTCCCGCTAGCGGCGGGAAAATTGCGATAACATCTCCCGCTTTCAAAATACAATTTTTACTATGACATGGAATCCCATTTATCAATATTATTAAATTCCCTTCTTTTTTTGGAATATTATACTTTTCAATAATTTTTCTAGTAGTACTACCTTCGGGAACATATGTTATTGACTTTTCTGGTCCATATTTTCTTAAATCAGCAAATAATTTAACCATAACTTCAATTGAGTTTAAATGAGGAATTTCAGCGAACATAATTGCCATTCTCCTTGGAAATAGAGCAACTCGGGCTCCATCTTTTACCTCTTTTCCGGGACCAGAATATTGATAGTTTACATAAATATGGCTAATTTCAGATTCCTTGATATTTAATTTCTCTAAAATATCATAAACATTTTTAATTCCGTTAACTTGCATATTAAATGTAGCAGGTTTACTTTCTTGATCCGGTTTTTGAAAGCCCTTATCATTTAAATCTCCAAACAAAACTACTTTTATTGGCATTATTCGTTGATCCTAATAATATTAGTATTTCAATGATATCTGTAGAAGAAAATACCTGTGCAATCTATGAAATTAACAAAAGAACAAGATTAAAAATATTTCTCTTATGCTTTAAAAGAATAATTAAAATTAAATAAAAAAAAGATCAAAAAATATTTTATAGTCCAAATAAAAGAATACTGTCAATAACTTCATTAACTTTTTTTAGATTTTCTTCTCCCAAAGCTTTATCAATATTTACTTTAAGATTTAAAATCGCACCAAAGGCATTGAAAAAAGTATTTTGTAATACACTATTGAATTGGCTTTTTTGTTGATTTTTTTGCTTAAATTCTTCGACACGTCCAAGCATAGCTTTTTGATATTCCTCAGCGGTACTGGTTTTTAGTTCAACTAATTTGCGAACTTTTACTCCATCCTTAGTCTCTACAAACTCAGAAGCCATTTAACCCTCATCCTCCTCTTCTTTAATTCCACCATTATGAGTAGCTTCGGACTCTATTACTCGTCTTCCTTCTATTACTTGTTTTTCTTGTCCTGTGGTAGTATCAAATTCATCTCTCACTTTCTGAGTTACTTGCTTAGCAATTTGCTTTTCAATATTAGGTCTGTGTATACTATTCATAGTACAGAATGAAATCTCTTTCACGCTCCCGTCTGGCATAGCTACACCAAAATGAACAATACATCGTTTCGCTCGTTCAAGATCCATATTATAAGCGTCTTGGAAATGCATACTGGATAATAATAATGTTCCATGCGTAAAGGAACTTATACTTTCCCAATCACCATTCATCACGACTCTACCAAACATTTCCATAAGCTTACCAGGCTTTTTCATATGCTGTAGTACTCCTATTAGAAATCTTAATCGTAACTGTTGTTTATCTAAAAAGTTTAGTCCCTTATCAAGTGTTTTTCCAAAATCACCTAGAAAATTCTCAAAAAATTGTATTTCTGTCTTCTCTTTGTGTTTAATCTTTTCCCAAAATCGATTTGCAAAATCTATAACCTTTAAGGGATCAAAATAATCCATTATTGGAACCATTTCTTTTGTATCCGGATCAACAACGAGATATGTCGCAAAACCGCAATCAGGATGACATGTAAACTCTATTGGTTCAACATCCGCAAGATATGCTATTACTCTTCCGAATTCTACGATAGTTGTCAATGGCCACCATGCTTCATCCATACTAATCTTTCCACCAGTTTGGTTCTCTATTTCTTTTATAACATCGGCGTTTGTGATTCTTAACTCGTCCATCTCTTCAGCTGTTATTCTTCCGCAAAGAGAAACTGGCTGAAATGTAATACCACGGACCACGTCAATATTATCAATTGCAAACTGTATAATATTTCCTATTTCAATATCTGTGACACCTTTAGCAATCGTTGCAACTAAATTAATCGAAGAAAGTCCCACTTTTCGACAATTATCTACGACCCGTTGCTTATAAGGCATCAAATTCTTTATACTTCGAGTTTTTTCGTAAGTAATATTATTAATTCCATCGAATTGAAGGTATAATGTATCTAAACCCATCTCATATACTTTTTTGGTCCATTCAAGACCTCCCTTCTTTTGTTGAAATCCATAACCATTGGTAGCAACGATTACTTCCTTAAAACCCTTATCTTTCGCCATTTTACAGATTTCTGGGAAGTCTTTGCGAACTGTAGGCTCACCACCTGTAAACATGATTGCGACTGCTGGGATCGGCTTGTTTCTGAAGTGATCCATAATTCTTTCGATTTCCTCGAGAGATGGTTCAACCAAATACCCACTTTGTAAAACATTAGCATAACAGAAGTTGCAATTGAAATTACAGCGATTTGTGAGGTCAATTAAAGCTAAAGAGCAAGTAGAGAGATGTTCAGGGCATAATCCACAATTATATGGACATCCTCGTGGGTCATCTCCAACACAATCAGGCGGATTTGCGTCTCCATCCTTATCAAATTGCCAAACTACTTTTCCTTCTTTACTTTTCTTAGCATAATGAGTCCATTTATAGTATCGCGCATCAGAACTAATAATATCTTTGAAATCGCCGTGTTCCTCACAATTCTTCACCATATAGATCTTACCATCTTCTTCCCGTACAACAGCGGGTATTCGATTCAAACATTCTGGACATACACTGAAAGTTTTTCTGTAATATTTCTCATTTAAAATGTCTGTTCCGTCCAAATTATACATTTAAATTTTGCTCCGAATAAACTATGTTTTATTCAAATATCTTATTAATTAAACGAAAATAAGTTTGAAATTATTTAAATTTAATACTATTTTTACTACTTTTAATATTCTCAATGTTTGATATTCGGATTAGTATTATCAAAAAATCACTCACTCTCATTCTCTACTATTATTTTTTAATTATGAAATTAGAAGTAAAACAAAGATCATGCTTGGTTTAAAAGTGATGCAATATAATCCCATTTTTTATTAATTTTTTCTGAAGTGCGAAGCCTATTGAAAATTTTATACTCAAACGCTCCTATAAGGTTATAAAAGTGTTCCACTTGTTTAAATATTTCACTTTCCTCAAATTTACTATTAAATTCAGCAACATTTTCAGGATTCCATAAAATCTTATTATATTCAATATCTTTAACATTAATGTTTAACTTTCTAGATATCATATCGACCCATATCTTAGCCATTTCCATTGAATAATATAGTCCAGATGATCCAAATGGATTTACAAATCCAGCACTGTCTCCAATCAGCACCACTCCTGGATTTGGCACAAAGCAATCTGCCATTTTAGCATTTGGTAGGTTTGTTAGTTCTTCATAATCGGTATAAGCACCCCTAAAAAAGTCACTATATCCTGGATATGTGGATTTTACTTTATCCCAAACTCGCATTATTTCAGTATTAGATGGAATTTCAACCGTTTTCATATTAGAAACTTGTCCCATTCGTAACATTAATCCTACTTCAGCTCGACCCTTTTCTAAAGGGAAAAAGTAAGCAACAGATGGAGGAAATTTTGGCGAATATTCAAGATCCCCATTTCCAATGAAATAGAATTGTAGATCAGGGGTAGTTTCTAATGTATAGTTAGCTTTGCTAATTAGACACTTCACTATAGGGCAATTCATTTTATCATAAGGAATTCCATAAGTCTTTCCGATAACTCCTTTATACCCAGAGCAGTCTAAGATGACATTTCCATATATCTCTTTAACATCGCCTTCTATATTCTTGTATTTCACACCAATTGTAATGTTATTCTCTTCAATGGGTTCAATTACTTCACTGTTTAAAAGAATCTCTGCTTTTAATTCATTAGTGACTTCTACAAATCGATCGATAAATTTCCGCCATTCAAAAAAGTAATGAGGATAATCACGGAAAGTAGTTGTGGTTTGTGTGTCACCAGGAGAATGCCAGACCCGACCACCATTTGATCTCAAGCCGATCGAAGGAAGATAATCCTTTCCTAAGATTTCATCTACCACGGGCATATGTCCCATCCCTTCTCCTCTTGGTTTTGGGCCAGCAATTGCTCCTTTTTCTAAAATAATTGCACTATATCCTAATCTTTTAGCTATTATCCCTGCGGCTAATCCTGCTGGGCCTGCTCCAACTATTATAAAGTTATAAAAAGAAGAATTTTCATGATTCATACTAATTGAATAAACATTTAGGAGCATTAAATTGTTTGTAAAAAATGAGCTAGTGATATTGTCTTTATGAATTTAATCTAATAATGTAATTCAAATAAGTTTACTTTGAAAATTTGTTTAATATTTTCCCCATAAGATATTTTATAGAGGCCTTTTGACCAAATCTATTATGCATTATTTTTGATAAATACCAAAATCCTATCGTTGATATAGTAGCTATTATAAATGACATTATTATATTTAGACTTTGCCAAAAAATAAAAGCTACAATATTATGGGCTAAATATAGCGTTAACGAGTAGAATGAAAAATAAAAGAAGAATTTATGTTTCCATTCGGGCGAAAGTCTAAAATCATGAATATAAGTAAAAAAAGCTATTAGAAATAAGCCCCAACCGATTCCAAATAATTGACATATTGGTGTATCTCTATTTAGATACGTAAAAACGTCATTAAACATAAAACTGGAATATATTAGTGCCCCTACCATAAGAAGTGTTCCATAAACAAAAAATTTTTTGACAATTTTATTTTTTATCTCGATATTTCTTAAAATATCATCATTAATTGCATATGTTTCATAAAAAATCTCACCACAAACCGTTCCTAGACAAAAGAACGCCAAATTTGGCAGAATAGGATATTCTTGTATGGGATTAAAAATTAAGTTATATAATATCGACCAACAACTTTTAGGAGAAAAATTTCTTAAATTTCCCAATACCATTAATATTGGATAAGTGATAAAAATTATAAAAAAAGTTAATAATACGCGAGTTAATGAAGATAATTTCATGAGGGGATAAGCAATTAATTGACATATAGCGACTGTAAATAGTACATACCAACTCCATAAACCCCATAAACCCATAAACCAAATAACTGTAAATATATTGTATATTATAGCTATAATGAGAAAGATTAAAGATCGCGAATAATGTTCCCTACGAATATCACGTTTCGAATAAGTCTGATTTATATCAATTTTTTCCATTCTATTTCTTAAAGAAAGTACTACACTTATTCCAGAAACAAAGACAAAAAGAGAAGCTTCTAAAAATAAAATCCTTCTTACAAGCAAAAGCAACCAAATTTGAGACGTTACTGTCCACCAAAGGACAGGGTGGTAAAAAATCATTACAACAATGCTTAAACCACGGAAAGCGTCAACACTTTTTATCCGTTGCGACATTAACTTTTACATCTTTGTTTATATAATAATATTAGTTTAGAACTCAATATATATAAAAAATTTATTAAATATCTTAACAATTAGATAAATTATTAATTCATGAAATTCAATTTTCATTAATTCTAAAATTATTCTAAAATGAAGAGATATAGAAGTATTGACAGTTTTCGCGGTTTATGTATGTTTATAATGGTTTATGGCCACCTATTTGATTGGTGGTTAACTCAAAATGATCGTTGGTTATTTATCGATTTTTTAAAACCATTTTTAGGTCCAATTGGCGCAACTGGATTTATTTTAATGTCTGGTATTAGTGCGGGATTATCATATAGAAAAAATAAACTGAAGAATTCAAGTGAGTTTTTTATGAAAGATATTAGAAACATATACCTTTTGAGAGCAGTAATTATTCTGATCATCAGTTTGGTTTATAATTTCTCAATTGCGGTTAATCGGAAAGATTTATCTTTTATATGGGCATGGTTTGTACTACAAACAATTGGTTTCTCTTTGCTTCTTGCTTATCCATTTTTAAAAACTTCGAAACACTTTAGATTTATTTTGAGTTTATCTATCATAATTGGAAATCAATTACTCTTAGCAATATTATCACCTTATGAAGGACGAGCAAATTATTTGGGTATTTTATATTATTTCTTATTTCATCCCTTAAATCAATATCCTTTGTTCTATTATTTCCCAATTTTATTAATTGGAACTGTTGTTGGAGATATTCTTTTTGAATTTAATCTTATTGACAACGAGATGGAAGCACGCTTAGAATTTAAAAATAAGTTTTTATATTATTTACTACCCTTTGGTATTATTTTACTCCTTTTTGGATTTCTTTACAGATTTCCGGATTTCTTTGTATTCGCTTCTTATTCAGCCATAATTTGGGGTTTTGGAGAAGTTGTTGTAATTTTTTCAATCTTCATGATTTTTGAAGAGTTTAAATTATTTAAAACAAAAAAGAGCTATAGATATCTGTATTATTTTTCATATTATTCTTTTACTATTTATTTGGCCCATAATTTACTATATTTTCTCTTTTTAAAACAATTGAATGTGGTAAATATTTGGATCCCTGTAATATCACTAATTTTCTTCTTTGGTTGGTTTTTAAGAGTTATACACAACCATTTAGGAATAAAAGTATCATTAAAAGCAGGTATCAGTGTAGCTAGTCTTTTTATAGCAAAAAAAATACATATAAAAAGAATTAATTTAAAATCTTAAGAAATCAATTCAATAAAATTCTGAAATTTTTAACCATTTCTTCTAAACTAGGGAAATCTGGAATTTTGTTTTTAGCCAAAATTCTTGATATACGTTTTACTTCTTTAGCTTCACCTATTAACCAAAAAAAGATTGGCTTTTTAAATTTTTGATAAACTTCTAATACATGGTCAACACTGTTAAATAGTTGAAACCGCTTGGAACAGAACATCATGTTAAACAAACCCTCAATATCGGGATCACTTAATATCACTTCATAAACTTTTTTAACTATTAAACTCGGGTTAATTCCGTTCATACTTGCTTTTTCCATTGCTGGCCATATATCTATGAGAGCAAAATTATTCGGTGGCATCCATTCTGGGAATATTTCTACGAGAGTTTTATAAACCTTTTCTTTTAATTGAGGGAATCTTAAGCCGTACTTAATTGTAAGGTCTGAAGATATAGTACCTGCCCCTCCTGAACCTGCTATCATTGAGACATATCCTTTTTTTGGAAATGTGTTCCCAGCATTAAACATCATTGAGAGCGTTCGAGCATATTGAAACATTTCATGAAAGCTATGAGCGTGTATTACTCCTGATTGTTTAATTATTGCATCAATTAAATGTGAGTTTTCCGCCATTGCCGCAGTATGACTTAAAGAAGCTTTCTGTCCTTGAGCAGTTATACCACCTTTGACAAAAATTATAGCTTTATTTTTTATAGCTTTTGCTTTTCTACATAATTCAATGAATTTCCTAGGATCTTTAAAGCTCTCTAAATAAATACCAATAACATTTACTGTTGGTTCTTCAATCAGATATTCTAAAAATTCTATTTCACTTAGATCCATCTTATTTCCTATGGAGCATGAATATCTAAAACCGATATCAGGATATTGTTGCATAATATGCATTAGATATCCGCCATTTAACATTCCAGATTGACTTATAATAGCAATATTTCCTCTCTTATACTTTGTAAAAACTCCGAAGCTTGTGAAAAAGCCACCTCTATTATCAGTCTCATCGCTGCTATCACCGTCAATTCTAGTGAGTCCCATGCAATTTGGTCCAACAATTCTAATTTTCGAAAAGTTATCAGTAATTTCTCTTATTCGATTGCTTAGTTCAATACCTTTATCTCCTACTTCATCAAAACCTGATGCTTCGATAATAGCTCCTTTAATGCCCTTCTTAATACAATCCTCCAATACGCCAGGAATTGTACGATTTGGTACATAAAAAATCGCAAGATCCACTTCTCCTTCAATATCTAAAACAGATTTTTTAAATTCTAAACCAAATACTTTTCCATTTGAACTAGGGTTTATAGGATAGACTTTACCTTTGAAATTATTTGATACTAGATTGTCAACAATTCGATTTCCTCCCTTTAAGGGATTTATAGAAGCTCCAATAACAGCTACTGATTTGGGATTTAAAAAATTGTCAATTATATTACTATTTTTAGTCAATAAAAATCACTTTTGTCTATTCTTTTTGTATCCCAATTAAAGTTAGCAAAATGAAAGTAAAAATATTCAATAATTAAAATTAATGCTAAATTTTAAACTGTTATTTTATAAGTTATTGAAACGAATAAATAAAAAACTGCTTTAAAGAATAAGTTAATGTAAAACTTTTGTTGTAGACCTTAAATCTGTTAATTTTGATTCATATTCTGAGCAGACCTTATATTCTGGAAAATTGCATATTGTTCCCTTGGGAAGATTACAACTGTTCAGAAATGGGCATGAGAGAATATGAAGATCAATTTTATTCGCGGATGGATTTTCCATTGATACCTCAAGACCCTAAATTATTGAAAAAAAATATTATTTTTAATAAATGAAATAGAAATGGAAAATAAAAATGTAACGAATATAAATTATTTGTTTTTAAATAAACTTAGAATGTGAGCTATTTAATTAATCAAATATCTATTAAAATCATACTGTGTTAATCTATTTGCTCTTAACTCAATTTTTAAGTATCAAACTTCTCTAAGATGATATGAATAACTATTATTTCCCTTTGAATAATGGATCTCTTTTTTCGAAAAACGCGTTGACACCCTCTTGAAAGTCTTCCGTTCCAGCACAAAATGTGATATCTTCTGCTTCTTTTGTCAAATGAGTCTCGATACTATTCATAAAAGATTCATTAATTAACTTTTTTGCTCTTTGCAGAGCTATAGGAGCCCCGTTCTTTATTTTTAGAGCAATTTTTTTAACTTGCTCAATTAGTTTGTCAACATCAGCAACTTGAGATACTAAGTTATATTTCAGTGCTTCTTTAGCATTCAGAATTCTATTAGTTAATAACATATCATTAGCTAAACTTAAACCAACAATTTTGGGTAGATGAACTGTTGAAGAAGAATCTGGTGATAAACCAACTCCTACAAATGCCGATCCAAAGGTTGCATTTTCAGAGCATATTCTTAAATCACATGCACATGCAAATCCCAATCCAGCTCCAAAACAAGCGCCATTGATCGCAGCAATTGATAGAATACTTATAGTTTTTAAAAGTTTTATAGAATCATGTAATTTATTAGCTAATTTAGATATGAACTCGCTAGGATCTTTTGCTTTCTTAAATTCTATTAAGTCACCACCCCCACAAAAAGCTTTTCCTTTTCCAGTAATAACTAGACTTCTAATATTACTATTTTTGGAAATCTGGGTTAATGCATTAAATAAATCTTCGGCTAATTGATAATTCAGAGCATTATATTGTTCAGGACGATTTAATAATATTATTGTTAATCCAATACTCTCATCAATTTCTAATTCAATTGTTTCAAAATCTGACATAATGTTCAAAATAAATGTTTACAACTATAAATTTTTTACATATTATAAAAAGAGTTTCATTTCTTCTTTCTTTTCCTTTCAAGGATTGCCATTCCCATCTCAAGTACTCTATTAAAAGGTTCTTCTCCATCATCTCTTAGTGTTAGTGTAATAGCTTCTTCAGAACAAGTACTAGCACATAAACCACATCCGAGGCACAAATTCCTATTCACAACTGCAAATTCATTCATTGATATGGCACTCACGGGGCATCTATCAATACAACTTCCACAGCCAATACATATATCATTATCTATTTTAGATTCAAATATCGCGTTCATATATTTGTGTTTATCATGTCCAAATTTCGTAATTCCTTTCATTGATGCACAACAGCATGGACAGCAGTTACATATATTCGAAAGATGTTTTGAATTGGCTCCAGCATGAACCAAACCAGCTTTGTCAGCTTCTTCGATAATTTTTATGGCTTCTTCAGCATTTATTTCTCTTCCAATCTCATTTTCGATGTAATATTCTGCTGCTACACCAAAACTCAAGCATGTTTCTTTAGGGTAATAACATTCTGATCCTGTAAGTTGTGCTTCTTTACGACATATACATTCAGTAACCGAAATTATCCTAGCATTTTTTATACTTTCTTTGAGCATTTGATATGGATAGAGAGATGTTTCAGTTTCTATTGTTTCTTCCAGAGGTATAACCTTAAATCCTGGAATATTGCTTGCTCCTAATTCTTCTAGATATGCTGTATCATAGTATTCTTTAAAGAGTTTAGCTAAATTTCCATCTATTTTTTTAACCGAATATTCATATAAACCAATCATAAAAGGTATTGCGTTAAAAAGAATTTTATTGTCTCTACGTGTTCGGAATATTAATCCCTTTCTTGCCATTATCTCTAATTTTTGTTCAATTTCTTTAGCGTCTTTACCTATTCTTCTGGCAATCGTTCGTGCTCGTTCTGGTTTTATAGTTAAATATGTTGTTAATTCAGCTTCTTCTTCGGTAAATAATTTCTTTAAAATTTCAATTTCAATTTTATTTGGTGTTTCGGGATATCCTAAAGGAAATTGATCCAAGAATTTTCTTAATTTTTGATAAGAATTTTTGGACATTTTATATCACGGCAATTGAAAATAATCCTATTGATATTTTTTTTTTAAAGAATTTGTTAATTCTTCTAAATTTTTTGAGATTTTCAACTTAAAAACTTGATTTTCCTCTAATTCTTTATACTTCTCAGGTAACTTTTTTATATTTTCTAAATAGAATTGTTGAATCTCATCTATATTAGGTAAACCATTTAATAATTCTCCACTTTTCATTATGGGTATTAATAAACCTTCTGCATTAGGTGGAACCGGCTCACCTTCCAAAGCTAGTATGTCCTCTTTAAACAAACTATTTTCATCATATATACGGAAAATTTGCTTGATTCCAGGATATGTTATCTTCTCTTCACTTATTTTAATTTTAGGCTCATTATTGTACTCTATCAACTTGTAAACTCCTGAAATAGTAGGATCATCACTTGAAGTTGCTAATTCAGTTCCAATGCCAAAAGCATCTATAGGAGCGTCGTTATCGATTATTTTTTTTATTTTATATTCATTTAGATCTGAGCTTGCAACAATTAAAACCTTCTTACAGCCACTTCCATCTAAAATTTTTCGAACCTTTTTAGCATGTTCAATAAGATCACCAGAATCTATTCTAACTCCTCTTATACTATTTCCATACTTACTAGACTTTTTTGCTCCTTTTTCAGTATCATAAGTATCAATTAATAAAATCGAATTTTCTCCGTATATATTATAATATAAATCAAAACTATCAGCTTCATTATCAAATTTTTGGACAAATGAGTGAGCCATTGTGCCAGTAGAATTGATCCCTAACTCGAGATCTGCAATTACATTACTTGTTCCATTAAATCCAGCAATATAACTAGCTCTCGCAGCATACACACCAGCAAGGGGACTATGTGATCTTCTTGTACCAAATTCGAGTAAAACTTTATCTAGTGCTACACTTTTGATTCTCGAAGCTTTTGAAGCTATTAATGTTTGAAAATTAATAACATTCAATATATATGTTTCAGCTATCTGAGCATGAAATATCGGACCTTGTATCCTTATAATAGGTTCATTAGGGAAAAAGAAATTTCCTTCTTTTATCGCCCATATATCTAAATTGAATTTGAAGTTAGGTAAATACTCATCAAAGAAACTCGAATCAATATTTTTAAATACTTCTTTGTTTCTTAAAAATTCAATAGTTCGCTCAGTAAATCTGGCATTTTGTAAATATTGAATTATTTGCTCTAAACCAGCAAAAATTAAATAATTCCGATTTTTAGGGAATTTTCTTATAAATAATTCAAAGGTTGCTATATCATTTTTCTCTTTAATGTTTTTTTCAAGATTATATTGGTAATACGCAGCACCCATCGTCAATTGATAAAAATCAGTGGCAAGGATCATATTGATATCGTTAACAAAACCAGATTTTAAATTTTTCATGTCATAACTCAGCGAAATAAATTATTTCATTAATTATTAATTTTGATTTTTTTGATAATAAACATTCTTTAATAAAAATAAAATCTACAAATTTATTGCAAATTTCACTTTATAAATGAAATTTTTCTTATATTTTTTACAATAAATAACTTTAAGAAATTATCTTTAGTTAGTTTTCCATTCACACTTACCTTTTTTCCTATTTTTAAATCGTTTTCATTATACAGTTTATCGCTTATTCTAAGATATAGAATCTCAGTAGATTCTATATCCTCTTCTCTAAAATCACTTTTTTTCTCTATTCTTGGTCCAAATCTAACATTTTTTAAGGTTATTAAAAAATATGTGGTTGTTATATCCTGGAAAACCTGTTGTTTTTCCTCAATATTTGTTATTTCTCCTTCATAAACAGTAATACTATTATCAATATATTTCTGTAATTCAAAATCTTCTGCACTTTCATCGTAAATACTAATAGATTGATCATCACCTTTAGATGGACTAAAGGATATTTGTATTGTTTCAATAGTATTTTTAAAATCTGGAGGTAAAATCGTTAATTTCCAATCAGATAAGTTGAAATAACCTTCTTTTAAAGAGATTATAAAACCAACCCAAAAATGATTGCAAAATCCCATGTTTGAACCTATTCGACAATCGCAATCTCTTTCTGGATTATTTATATTTTTAGAAGTAATTGATAAATAAGATTTAATTTCCCAATTAAATCCTTTAAATGTTAATTCAATCTCATGTTCTTCTTCGTTTATTAGCTTTACATTCTCTATTGTTTCTCTGTCTTCCCCCCTAATTTTCTTAATTGCCAAATTGATTTCTGATGAGATAATATCTAATTCCTTCTGCTTTAGAAGCTCTTTATACTCCTCCTCTGCTAAAGAGTCCAAAATAAAATCAATCAATTCTAGTTTTTTTAGTTTTGAGAATCCTCCTATCTCAAAATCTCTGCAAATTTGCTTTAAACCATCAACATTAAGGGATTGTAATAAGTAACTTAAGTAAGTTCTTTCATCTAATTTTTTACTCAAGTTGTTTCACACTTAATTATTAGATTTTATAAAAACTCATGAATGCTTTTCTAATATAAATTTGTATCTTAATATTTATCATTTTTGGTAAGACGATTTTATTTCTAATTATTCTAATATTTTTATAGAAATAGATCTTGCTATTTTCTAAAATGTTATATCTTTTATATCTGAAAGTATAAAAATTGTCTAAAATCAAAATTAAATTTTTATTATATTTAAAAAGAAATGATTAATTCGACCTCAAGGTAGAAGAAAATTACAGATTAGTTAATAAATTTCTAATAATACAACCCAAATCGATAATGAGTCCACATAATTTATGTGGGAAAAAATTCGGAAAAAAAAGAATTTCATAACTTTCATTATTGAATTGTATGAAAAGGTTTAAATATGTAACTATCCAATAATATTCTAATCAAATAATTGTTTATATAAACGGTTGTTTGATTAAAAACATAGGTGAAAAAATTATGAGTAAAATTGACCCCGATTTTTTGAAATTCTTTGGAGAAATTAAATTTGCAGAAGAGAAGAGTATGTCCGCTGGTGATTTTGAGAGAAGCATGGCAAATTACTTTAAAAAAGAAAAAATAAAAGTACCTCGAGGAAGATATAAGTTCGCTGAAGTTAATAGTCCTGCTGCCGAAGATTTTGAAGAATCATTTAACCAATATTTTGAGTAAATTTAACTAGATTTTTTATAAACTACTTTTAATATTATTTTCATTAAATTTTTAATTAATTTAATTCAGATTTTAATCCTATTTATAAAGACCATTTCTTTTAATTATTTTTGAAATATAATGATGTTATTTTTAATTTTAGAATATTTTTTAAGATTAGAAAAAAAGAATATTATTAAATTATGTCTGTAAATGATTGGTATAAAGAAATTGAAGAAAATTTTGTTGACGTCAATGGTATAAAACTACATATCATAAGCATCGGTTCTGGTCAACCATTAATATTACTTCATGGATTCCCAGATTTTTGGTACGGATGGAAAAGTGTTATTCCTAAATTGAAAGACAAGTTTAGGTTAATAATACCAGATATGAGAGGTTATAATTTATCTGACAAACCAAAAGGAATTCAAAAGTATAGAATAGATTATCTTATAGAAGATATTAGAGTAATTATTGAGAAATTAAGCTTAGGTAATGTATATTTAGCGGGTCATGATTGGGGTGGTGTTGTTGCATGGGTCTTTGCTGAAAAATATCCAAATTTATTAAAAAAATTAGCAATATTAAATGCTCCTCATCCAAAAATATTTCAAGAAAAGCTGAGAAATGATAAAAAACAACAAGAAGCCAGTTTCTATATTTTCAAATTTCTTAAACCTGATGGAGAAAAATGGTTATTTGAAGAAGACTATAAATGGTTAAAATGGGCTGTGTTTGAAGGGATGGTTAATAAAAAGGATTTTAGCGAGCTAGATAAACAAAAATATTTAGAAGCATGGACTCAAGAAAATGCTATTCTCAGTGGAGTAAATTATTATCGAGCTAATATAAGTTTTGACCAATTTACAGGAATAATTAATGTCCCAACAATAGTTATTCATGGTATGAAAGATGTGGCAGTATTATCTGGCGTATTAGAAGGATTATCAAAATATGTTTCTGATCTAAAAGTCGTTCGTGCTGAAAATTCTTCACATTGGGTTATACATGATGAACCTGATTTAATAGTAAAGAATTTCATAGAATTCTTTAATTATTAAAAGGTAAAATTATTACTTATTTTCTTTCTCTCTCAAAAAGTAAAATCTATTAATTCTAATCAATGCTAACTTCTATAATGTTTACATAAAACGCTTTATATAATAAAAGCCATAAATTTATATGGTTCAATTTATTTGATTTATTTGAAAAGATAGATTTTTTTTATTTACGTAAACTATTTTAATTGAAAA
>JBHLJZ010000078.1:0-18647 GCA_048887165.1 Candidatus Hodarchaeota archaeon
ACCATATTTGGAGCTTTGATTGCTATCCTATTGAGCTATATATTACCTTAGGTGTCTTGAATTCTTCAATAGGTTTTATAAGGTAAAAGAATTGTTTTTCTTGTGATATGTTTAATCTCTTCACCATTTAAAGGACTTTTATTAGTTGAATGGAGAAATCTTCTTTTTGCTTTCCTCTTCTTATTTTTTTCTATAACATTATTTCTGTATTCGAATCATATTATCTCATATTAAATTAACTTAATCACTCTTTGTCGCTGAGACTTTTCATCAGATCTTCTGAACAATTTTCATATTTTAGATATTAGGAAGAGTGTGAGATGAACGAATCGTCAATTTTCTTTAAGAAAAAGTCGATTCATTCATATTATATGAGAAAGTCTAAAACTTCTCATGAAAATATCTCCAAAAACTGAAACTTTTTAAGTGAGTTTTTCCATTTATTAATTAAATAAATAAAAAAATGGGATTGCTTTCCCACAATTACACAAAAAAGTCAAGTCTAAAAATTAATATGACAATTGAAAAATCAAAAATAAATTCTCAGGCCGTTAAATTGGCGAGCACAAAAGTGCCGCGTACATATGAACAAATCTGTTTGGATAAGCTGAAGGAAATTGGAAGATCCACAGCTCGAGAGTGGTGCAGAGCTATGGGATATACTACTCCAAATTCTTTAGCGAAAGTCATAAGAAGAATCAAAGCTAAAACACCGGAAAAACTAAAAATCTATGGAAATCGAAAACCAAGGCTCTATGAAGCAATATAAATTTTTCAATTTTTAGATATAGTAATATAAATGAAAAATTAAGGAAGTGAGGTATAAAAACTAGTGTATAGATGTTTAGCTTGCGGGCAGGAGTATTCTTATGGCAGGATATTGATCCATGAATGTGGAGAACATTCAATTCATCATGGTTTTCTCTTCGAACGTGAGAGAAAACATTATGCTTGGAATCCGAATACAGTAGAAAAAAGTGAAAGAGTAGATTATAAAATGCTGAAAAAATATACTTCTAAAGATTTTAAAAATTTTGAGCAGGAGTATTTGAAATCAGAGCAAAGTTGTTTTTATCAATGGAATTGTGAAACTGCTGTAAGACTACATAATCTTCATATAAATGGAAAATATCTAAATTGTTTTTTAGTATATGAATGAAATTTTAGAAAGCACAAAAAAGTGAAGAAAATATGACAAAATTTTCTATGCTTTCACATAAAACAAGTATGATAGGCTCTAGGACTAGAGTTGAAGATTCATGCGAGTCAGGGCTTTGTCCTATTTGTATTGCAGATTGCCCTGTTTTTTGTGAAGTCTCAAAATCAGCTCTCCGTGGTCGTGAAGTCTTATATCCCAGACGAGAATATTTCGGAAATTCGACGGCAGGTACACCAAAGGATTTTGGATTTTCCTTTAGTGATTTTCAAATTCAATTCGAGGTACGAGGTGTTCAAGGAATCGAAGCTGATGAGGATAAAGTTATCTTTCCTAATGTAAATTTAACATCTTATTGGGGAAACATTCTACAAAAGCTTCCCTTTGTAATTGCAGGATTAGGGAGTACATATGTAGCAAAGCGTAATTGGGAAGGATTAGCAATGGGGGCTGCAATGGCAGGAATAAGTATTACTATAGGAGAGAATGTAGTTGGGATGGATCCATTTGCGACATTTGCGAATCATGCTATATATCCAAAGGTTATTGATACAGAGGATATGAAATCTCGAGTAAAAATTTACAGAGAATTCTGGGACGGCAAACATGGGGATGTTATTGTTCAAAAAAATGTTGAAGATACAAGATTAGGTGTTTTTGATTATGTTACATCGGTATTAGAAATTAATTCCCTTGAACTAAAATTTGGGCAAGGAGCGAAAGCAATTGGAGGTGAAGTTAGATTAGAATCCTTAGAACGAGCTCAACTATTACAAAGCAGAGGATATTTAGTCTTTCCAGATCCTTCAGATCCTTTTGTTATAGACCAATGGAAAGCAGGTTTAATTCCTGACTTTGAACGTCATAGCAGAGTAGGATTATCTACAACTGAAGAAATATTAGAGGAAATTGATCAAATTAGATCGAGTGGAGCTAAAAATATTCTTATAAAAACAGGAGCTTATAGACCAGCTGCCACCGCATGGATTTTAAGATTAGGTGTTGAAGCAAAAGTAGATGGAATGACTTTTGATGGTGCTGGTGGGGGAACTGGGATGAGTCCAGTTAGTATGATGAATGAAGGGTCAATTCCAACTGCTTATTTGGAAGCAATGGTAGTTGGATGCTTAGATATGATTAAAAAGAAAAATCCTAATTGTAAAATACCAACCATCGCTATAGCGGGTGGAATAGCGAATGAAACACAGTTATTCAAAGCAATTGCCATGGGTGCTCCCTATATCAAATGTATAGCCATGGCAAGGGCGCCAATTACAGCAACAATGAAAGCGAAATATATGAAAAATATAATTGCAAATAAAGATGCAACTCCTGCAATGATTAAATCTTTAGGCCTTGAAAAAGAGAAAGATCCTAAAACACTCACTATTAGTGAGGCTTTTGTAGAATATGAAAACTTATTAAGATTATACCCAGAAAAAGAGATCCTCCCTTCAGCGGTTGGAGTTTATACATATTTGGTTAGTAAGTTAGGGATTGGCCTTAAACAGCTATTAGCTGGAGTGAGAAAATTTAAGATCGATTTAATAGATCGACACGATATTGCATATATTTCACAACGGGCTAAAGATGTATGTGAAAAATGGAATCTTGATATTGAATCTCAAGAATCTCTTGATTACGAATTAGTTAAAAAAGAAATATATTCAGGTAATTATGAGTGATAAATAATAAAAATAAGAATTTATTTTCAAGAAAAACTATTATATTAATTCTTCTAACTGATTGACAAATTCTTCGTATTGTTTTATCCCAAGTTTCCAAAAATCAGGTTTAGTTATATCTAAATCCATTATATTACCTAATTCTACAGGGGATAAGCTACCTCCAGCTTTAAGAAGTCTCTTAAATTTTGGAATAAAACTTTTCCCTTCAGATTTGTATTTCCGATAAAGAGCATAAACAAAAAGTTGAGCATAAACATAAGGATAATTGTAATACCTAAAGTTAGGGATATAATAATGCCCTTTCATAGCCCATTCCCAATCCATCTCTTCAAACCAATCAACTGAGTCACCATAAATTTTATCTCTCGCTGTAACCCAATATTTAGAAATTGATTTCCCATCTAATGCTTCATTATTCTTAATAGCATCGTATAAACTTTGTTCAAACCATACTCGAGAGCTCACTTGAAAAGCTGCGTGTCCTGCTTCGTCTAATACTTGAGCTAGAATTGCTTTTTTTTCTTCAAGAGAATCTGCTTTAGATAATAATAGATCAGTTAGTAATAACTCACCGAAAATGGATGCTGTTTCGGCTACAGTAGCTCCAGGATGAAGGTTAAAGACAGTTTGTTCTCTTGATGCCATATATCCATGAATTGCATGTCCTAATTCATGAGCAAGAGTATAGATTTCTCTTAAGCTTCCAGTAAAAGATAATAATATATAACATGATTTACCATTATACCAAGTGTCGCAATATGCTCCATTTGTTTTTCCTTTTCTAACGGCAGCATCGATATGTTTTTTTTCAAACATATCACTTGCATAAGTTTCAAAAGACTCGTCAAAATTTCGATATGCTTCTAAAATAACTTCTTTTGTTTCATTCCAAGTCCAACTTTTCTTTTTAGAATTTGGGAGTGGTGCATACACATCAGCACAGCTTAATATGGGAAAACCTAAAATTTTCGCTTTAATTTTTAGATATCGTTGGTATATTTCTGCGCTTTCTTCCATAGTTTTCATTAAATTATCAATTATTTCTTTTGTTGTATCATTCGCGATAAAACTATGATGCATTGAACTATCGAATTTTCTTCTTTCCGTGATTTTTAACCAATCACTAAAAATGTTTCTTAAAGCAGTTGAATATACAATCTCTTCCTTTCCAAGAGTGCCATAGATAGATTTGTTAGTAGAAATTCTCGTTTCTCTGTCAGGATGTGTAAGTAGACTGTTAGCCTCTCCGTAAGATAAAACTTTTTCTTTACCCTCAACATTAACAATATATTCTCTACTATTAAGCCATTCAGATTGTAAATCACTCCAAGCCCTTATTCCAAACTGATCTTTCTCTAGAATAACTTGTTCTTCAACTTCCGAAAGTAGATGAGGTGCTATTCTTTTAAATTTTTTCAAATATTGTTTATACTCTTTCAGTACAGAATCTTCTATAATCTCTGGTCTTGTTTGAAATAGTTTTCCAATTTCAATATCAATGAAAGTAATTTTCTTTAAAATTTCAGTTTGAAAATCATCAATCTTCTTTTTTAAACCTTTAACTATTAGATCATTCTGATTAGCATCATATAATCTATTAGCATATAAGTCTAAATTGCCTAAATCAGCTATTAGTTTCTCATTCTTTTTAATCAAATCTAAAAGGTTCTTTGGTAAGAATTTTGATGAGTTAATTTTACCCCTATAATTCTTAACAAGTTCATCTGCTACTTTATCAACAGAATCCATAGTGTTAGAAATGTTTGGATCTTCTGGACTTAAAAATATCTCGCTTAAATCCCAAGCAATCTCATTTTCCGTCATTAAAATCGCTTTTCATCTATTTTGAAATATTGAAAGTAATTCTATTTAATTTTATAACAAACTTATACTTTTTTCTTTTTAATCAAAAACATGAAATAGAGTTAAAATCAAATTCATTATTCATACTCTATAGTACTAGGTGGTTTATTCGAGATATCATAAACAACCCTGTTAAAACCCTTTACTTCATTAATAATCCTTGTTCCAATTTTCTCTAATAAATCCCAATCTAACTTTGCAAAATTAGCAGTCATTGCATCAAGTGATTCTACAGCGCGAATAGAACAAATATATTCATAAGTGCGATAATCACCCATTACACCAACTGTCTTAACAGGTATGAGCACACAAAATATTTGCCATAAATTGCGATATAGACCCGCTTTCTTAATTTCTTCAATTAGAATTCTATCTGCCTCCCGTAAAGTATCAAGACGATCTTTGGTAACTGGGCCAATACACCGAACAGCTAAACCGGGTCCTGGAAAAGGATGTCTATAGACCATCTCTTCAGGCAATCCTAATTCAAGTCCAAGTTTTCTAACTTCATCCTTGTATAAGTCTTTTAGAGGTTCAATCAATTCAAGTTTCATATCTTCTGGAAGGGTTACATTATGATGAGATTTTATTTTAGCTGTTGCATTGCTGGTTGCTGCTGTTTCTACTCTGTCTGGATAAATAGTACCTTGAGCAAGATATCTAATATTTGGAAATTCACGTTCAATCTCAAAAGTTTTTTCTTCAAACACCTCAATGAATGTATGGCCAATAATTTTTCGTTTTTCCTCTGGATCCTCTATTGATTTTAACTTTTCTAAAAATATATCCTCAGCATTAACATAATGGAAGTTTCTAAATCCTAACTTATCTTTAAATGTTTTTTGAACGTTTGTTTCTTCATTTTTACGCAATAATCCATTATTAACAAAAATACAGTGTAATCTATCTCCAATTGCTTTATGAAGTAAAATAGCTGTTACCGACGAATCAACACCACCACTTAAACCTAAAATTACTTTATCTTCATTTTCAACTATTTTTCGAATTATTTCGATCGATTTTTTAATCCAATCTTTAAGCTTCCACTCCTTTTTACATCTTGCTATTTTGAAAGTGAAATTTTCTAAAATTTTCATCCCATTTGGTGTATTTGTTACCTCTGGATGGAATTGAACTCCAAATATTTTATTCTTATCATCCCTATATGCCGCAATTGGGCAATTTGAGGTTTTAGCCAATTTTTTAAACCCATGAGGAAGCTCTATTACTTGGTCTCCATGTGACATCCACACTATTTGATTAGTCTCTAAAGAATCAAATAATAAATCCTGCTCTAAAATTGTTAAATCTGTCTTCCCATATTCTTTATCGTCTTTTGACTGGATTTTTCCTCCAAGTTGATGAATAATCAAATGAAATCCGTAGCAAATTCCTAATATTGGAATTTTTTCAGAAATAATAAATTTGAATAATGTTTCAGAGATTTGGGGGCTATTTCTTTCATAAACACTACTTGGACCACCAGATAAAATAATACCATCAGCTTCTTTTTTTTTTAAGAGATTTAAATCAATATTATACGGTAAAATTTCAGAATATACACCCAAATCTCTTATACGCCTAGCAATTAAATGACAGTATTGTCCACCGAAATCTAGTACTATTATCATGATTATTCTTCAAGTTCAGAATTATTTTTAACTTTAATTAACATATTAATGACAAAATAACACGTCATCTTGACAAAAGTAATCTCTATGAAGGTATAATGTTTTTTCGAAATTAATTTTTGCTTATATACAATATATAGAATTTTATTATGGAAAAAACTCCAAAATGGATTTTTTACTTAGTATACATGATAATAGGCATTTTTAGGAAGGAAAATTTTAAAATTTCCCAAGTTCTTCCCCCAATCTCTCAATAAATTGAAATTATTTTAAATAATTGTACCCATTATATAGAAATATTGAATAAAAATATTAAAGGAATAAAATAATCATAAAGGTTATATTAACAATGAGTGAAACCTTAGACCCATTTACAATATCTCAAATTCAACTTCAAGATGCATGTAAATTAAAGGGATATGATAAAGGAATCTACGACGCTTTAAGTGAGCCAGAAAGATTTGTTCAAGTTAAAATTACTATGAAAATGGATGATGGTTCTGTAAAGACATTTAAAGGATTCAGGAGTCAATACAATTCTGCTCGTGGACCTATGAAAGGAGGAATTCGATGGCACCCAGAAGAAAGTGCTTCACTGGTGAAAGCTTTAAGTGCCTGGATGACTTGGAAAACAGCTTGCGTTGATATCCCTTTAGGAGGAGCAAAAGGAGGTATAATTTGTAATCCAAAAGAGATGAGCAATAGGGAACTTGAAATTTTAGCTCGAAGCTATATCAGGCAACTTGCTGACTTTATTGGTCCAAATATCGATGTTCCTGCTCCGGATGTCTATACCAACCCACAAATTATGGCATGGATGATGGATGAATATGAAAAAATAGTTCGTAGGCATTCACCATCAGTCATTACTGGAAAACCATTACCTCTTGGTGGGAGTGCTGGACGTTCTATTGCTACTGCAAAGGGAGGTGTATATACCATAAGAGAAGCTGCAAAAGATATAGGATTAAATTTAAACGGTGCAAAAGTAGCAATTCAAGGATATGGTAATGCAGGATCGTGGGCTGCAAAAATACTTCAAGATGATTTTAATTGCAAAATTATAGCTGTCTCAGATTCCAAAGGAGGTGCTTATAATGAAAATGGACTTGATGCATACCAAGCTTCTGAACATAAAGAAAAAACACGATCGGTTATAGGTACAAAAGGCACAAAAGAAATTACAAATGAAGAGTTATTAGAGTTAGAATGTGATGTTTTAGTACCTGCTGCACTTGAAAATGTAATAACTAGAAAGAACGCAGATCGTATTAATTGTAAGATTATAGCAGAATTAGCTAATGGACCAACAACTCCAGATGCGGATCACATTCTTTTTGATAAGGGTATTCTCGCAATACCTGATTTTCTCTGTAATGCGGGAGGGGTGACCGTCTCTTATTTTGAAATGGTACAAGGATATTATAGATATTTCTGGACTGAGAAGGAAGTATTTGTCGCATTAGATAGGGTGATGACAAATGCTTATCATTCTACTATTGATCAAGCAAGGGGTTATAATACACATAACAGAATGGGCGCTTATATGATCGCTCTTGAAAGAGTTATTGATGCCATGAAATTAAGAGGTTGGTTATAAAACTTAATTTTATAATTCTTTTTTTAAAAAATAAATATTAAATTCAAATAAAACTGTATCTAAATATTATTATATTCGAATTTAATAGAAATCGTTTCGTTAACAAAATTAGAATAGTTGGTATATTTCTATGGAAATAAATCCATTTGAAGTAGCAAAAAAACAGATTGATATTGTTGCCAAGGAGATGGGTTTAGATAAGAATACTACGGAGTATCTTAAAAGGATAGAAAGAGCCCTAATAGTATCCATTCCAATTATAATGGATGATGGATCACTTAAAATATTTGAAGGATATAGAGTACATCATTCAACGGTTCGAGGCCCTGGAAAAGGAGGAATACGCTTTGCTCCAAATGTAAATTTAGATGAGGTAAAAGCGTTAGCTACATGGATGACTTGGAAAACAAGTTTGTTAAATTTACCATTAGGAGGTGCAAAAGGAGGAGTTCGGGTTGATCCCAAAAAATTGTCCAAAAAGGAATTAGAAAGGCTTACTCGAAGATATACTGCAGAAATAATTAACATTATTGGACCTGATATTGATATCCCTGCACCAGATGTGAACACAAATGCCCAAGTAATGGCTTGGATAATGGATGTTTATTCAATGCAAAAAGGTAGATCTGTTCCTGGTGTAGTTACCGGAAAACCAATAGAAATTGGTGGTTCTGTTGGCAGAGAACCGGCAACAGGTATGGGTTTGTATTTTGTTTTACAAGCTATGTGTGAAAAGTTAAACATGGAATTAAAAAACTTAAGTGTTGTAATTCAAGGTTTTGGCAATGTAGGAGGGACGATTGCAGAATTATTATATAATCATGGTTGCATAATTAAAGCTATTTCAGATTTTACCTCGGGACTTTACTGCGCTGAAGGTTTGGATATTATTAAACTATTAGAATGGGTTAAAGGTGGTAATTATCTTAAAGATTATAAAGAAAAGAGTTATCAAAAAATAACAAATGAAGAATTATTAATCCTTGAGTGCGATATTCTTATCCCGGCTGCGATTGAAAATCAAATAACCAGAGAAAATGCAAATAAAATTAATACAAAAATTATTCTGGAAGGTGCTAATGGACCTACGACTCCAGAAGCAGATGAGATACTATACCAAAAAGGCATACATGTAGTCCCTGATATTCTTGCTAATAGTGGAGGAGTTACTGTATCTTATTTTGAGTATTTGCAAGACATCCATTCATATTTTTGGAACCTTGAACGTATAAATAAAGAACTTAAAAGGATTATATTAGACGCTTTTGAAGAAACTTATAAAATTTACACTGAACGTAATATACCATTACGTACAGCAGCCTATATTATTGCTGTTTCTAGAATCGCAAGAGCCATAGAATTAAGAGGATTTTTTCCTTAATTATGATACTTTTTTTCTCATCCTGAGAATGGAATTAGGAAAACAAGAAATAACATAGAAAATAATAAATGAATTATAGCAAAAAGAGCGCCCATTTTTAATAACCTTTTATAATCAAGGTTTTCCACTCCATTATCTCTTGCTACTTTAAGGGTCATCATGTCACAAGCAGCTCCCTGAGGAATAAAGTTCCCTCCTAGATTAACAGCTATAATTAAAGAAAATAAGAGAGGAACAGAAGGAAAACTAAAGCTATTGATTAAAGTGCCAATTATTGACATAAAGATTAAAGCAGTGGGAGTATTAGCTACTAATCCTGAAATGAAACTTATAATTACCAGCATCATGAATGATAATAATATAGGATTAATCAATTCAAATGGTAAACGAGCAAAAATTTCTTCAAATCCCGCTTCAATGAGAGATCCAACAATAACATACAAAGCTATAAAGAAAAATATAATCTCCCACTCGATATCCCTTAGTAATTCGCCCATTGCTTTTTTTGTAAACCTTTTATTAACTAATACTAATAATAGCGCCGAAATTATTGCTGTTAAATATAGTAATGGTAAAATAGCGAAAAGGATTATTGTAATAATTATCGCAATGCTGTTAAAATAGAAAAATTTTTTATTTTTTATCATAATATCAGCATCTACTAACTCTAGTACAAATCTCTTCTGTTGATCTTCAATTTTTGGTTCCTTTGATAAAATAAATCTATCAATTAAAAAAACAGTTAAAAAAAGTAATAGAAAGGAAAAGATCCAATAATATTGAATAAAATATAGTGTATTCAATCCAAATTCCTGTGATATAATAATATTCTCTCCACTTGAAAAAGGAGTAATTATGGAACCAATATTTATACAAATTGTCATTCCTAATAAATAAGTACCTGCCCTAATTTTTAAGAAATAACAAAGACGGACTACAACTGGAGCTAGAATTAACACTACCACAACATCGGTAATTACAGCAGCAAGTAGGGTTGTAATTATACAAAGAAGATATAAAAACGTTCTTTGATTTCCTTTTGATAATTTAAATAATTTAACCGCTACATACTCAAGAACATTTGAATCTTGCGCGATTTTTGTAATGATACTCATACTTAGTATTATTATTATTGCTGGCCATTCAACAAACCCAATAAATCTTTCAAAAGGAAGTCCTAATTCTAAACCAGTAATCGTGGCTCCATAAAACATACATAATAAAGAGATAGCTACAAAATCTAAATCCTTAATTGAGTAGCTCGCAATTATGAGCGCAAAAAGAATAAATAGTAAAATTAATAATGCTATATTCATAGAAAGTTAAATTAAAGATCATCAGATTTTTATTAATATTTTAAATAAACCTATTTTTATAAATCTGATTAAAAATTATTTTTTAAAGTTTTCTCTTATATTTAGATAAATTAAAGAAATATCAGCTATGGATCATTTTAATAAAAAAAGCTTTAGGAGGAATTTAAATAAGTTTAACTCACTCAAAAGTGAAATATTTGAGATTAAATAATCAAATATATTTTCCTCAATGAAGAAATGAAGACTAGCCTGATATCCTTGTTCTCTTTTGATTAATTCAACGATTCTTCTAATTAAATTAATAATCTGTTTTTCCACAACAAGCATATCACATTTAGTAGGATCAATACTAATAATGTTTATCCCAGAATTTCTATCAAAAGAGAATTTACGTAATTCATTACTGGATATTACATAGTCATGTTTTAAATAATTTTCAAACATTTGTTCTATTTGATAATAAATTCTCTCTTTTTTTTCGGATGATAAATGTCCTTCAATAACATTTATCAGTAAATTCAGAATTTGTTGAAATATACCCAGGATATCGAAATATTCGGCTATAGTTGATATATCTTCAGCAGTTAACCATTGAGAATAATATTCGTCGATTACATCCTTAAATGGTGTGAAAAGATCAGTATTACCCTTCCATAAATTTTTCCATTCTTCTTTATCTCCCTTTACGTAATGCTCGATAAAAGTGTGCATTATAATGTTTAATCTTGCTTTTAACATATCAGCATGTACATTTTTTTCTGAAGCAGCTATAAACAATAAATTTAAATCTTTATCTTCTAAATATACCCATCTTAGCCCCCCCATGTCTATACTTTCAATTCCTGATTGAAATTCAAAAACAGTAAACTGATTTAATGCAGCTAACAACCCAGATACCAAATCTTCGTCTAATGGTAAATCCATATACGGTTTATACAGTAGAGTAATGCCACTCTCAGAATCTAAGATCCATATGTTCATAAACTTAGCCTTATTGTCTCTTTTGCGTTTGATAATATAATTTAATTAATTAAATAAATGTCTTTGTTAAAGGAAAATCTTTAATGATTTATAAAAAATCCTTGAGATCATTTGTCTTACAATATTTTTCTAAATTTCTCAACATATCAGTTATTTTCATCTGTAAAGTTAAATCAGCAGCGCCACCCAAAATATTAAGAAAATTACTTGTTAATACTAAACTCTCAACAAAAACACCAACTTTAGATTTATTTGGAGTAATTGATTTAACTCTTAAACGACCCTCTAGTTGTCTGACATCTTTATTATTCCTTACATTAAATTCAATTAATCTGCCTTTTTCTTCTTGTTCTCCTTTATCATTAAGCACAAATTCTCCTTCCATCTCTATCGGAACATTTATTAAATTGATCTGATCATAAATTTTACTATATAAAACATTCGGAGCAATAAACTTGGCTTCCATTCCTTTTGTAGGTTTAATTGCTTCCCAAAATTGTGCCTTATAGAGTGACTGAATAAGATCTTCTTTTTTACAATTATCAATTTCTAATACTTTTGAAATTTTAGTCATATTAATTCCAGCTTTTTTTTTTGTATTAATAAGCATATATATTTTTTATTATTTAAAAAATAGAAAAGTTATGAGGTAATACTATTTCGAAATAACCTGCTCCCTTCAATATCACGTTCCTCACTACAATGAGGGCAAATCCAAGTAGTTTCATTTTTCTTTACCGAATTTAAGCATAAATCACATACTGTTATATCACAAATACAATAATAACATTGATCTAACTTACTTTGACAATCTTTTCCACAAATATAGCAATTAGGAGGATATTTTGATTTATTCATTTTAAAATTCGAATATATTTCTAATAATCAATAATATACTTTTAATTTAAAAAATTATACCATTTATTAATTTTAACGAATTTGTTTAAGTCAATATGGATAAATTAAGATCAAGAATTCAATTACTAAGTTTATTATCTATCTTCTTCATTTATAGTGCCATTAAAGGATTATTAAGTAATAATTCCGGAGAATTCTTTATGTGGCTACTAATTACAGTAGTTTACATTATTTCTTTGGCTACATTATATTTTATAATTAAGAATTGGCAAAAAGAACAGAAAATCTAGCCCTTGAAATATTCAGACCTTAACCCTACTTTCTTTTCTTAAAAAAATCTGAGATCATACCATCAATTCCAAGACTTTTTAAAATTGTGTCTTTAACATTCATTTGGATTGTCATATCACTCATTTGTTTTAAAACATTTTCTAAAGTCTTTGAAAAAGTTTCATTCATTTCCTTAATTGTATCAGAGGTCATTTTCAATGATTCTCTTATTGCTATACTAGTTTCATGAATTTCAGTAGTCATTTTTTCCATACTTTTTCTCATTTCAGAAAGTTCTTTTTTTATACCCATTAACTTTCCTTCTCCTGTTGATTTATTGATTTTAATTATTTTTTGAATAAGTTTTGAATTATTTAATATAATAAATAATCTTTTAAGATTTATATTGTATATTTTATATAAGTTAAATTACATGAATTTAAGTAAAATGTCTGAATGGAAAAACAGAATTGAAAATTTTGAAACAGAAGATAACTTCTGTACTGGATGAGGAATTATTGATGGTATTCTCGAATCCTTTAGATATTTAAAAAAGAAGCGTAAAAAAAAAAATAATAAAAATCTCAAGGATTAAATCATTAAATTCTAGGATTTAATCTTAACGGTTCTGCTCGAACCAGAGAAAAATTCTAATCCCTTTTTTTATTATCTCAACACAATATTATGAATAAGGTTTATTAGGGCCTTCTCCTACTTTTCTATATATAAATCCTTTCTCTTCGACGACTTTTTTATCAAATATATTTCTTCCATCAATAATAATGGGAGTTCTCACGTTCTTTTTTAACTGATCAAGATCAATCTTATAATAATCTGTGTGATTTGTAGCAAATATAAGAACGTCGGCTCCTTTAACTGCTTTTTCAAAATTTGAAGTTAATTCTACTAAATGGAAGTCTCTTTCTTTCACGTAAGGATCATGAGCTATGTAGGTGATATTATGAGAGTGATATCTTTTTGTAAGGATATTTAAGATGTTTTCAGAAGGTGTATTTCGTGTATCATCTGTATCTGCTTTATAAGAAACGCCCATCAGAGCAATCTTTAAATTATCTACCAATTTATGAAGGTCTCTAAAAACTTCTTCCATTAATTCTACCATATGCTTTGGCATAAAGTCGTTTAAAGTTCTAGAATAAGGTACAAGCTTGATCTTTTCTTCATTTTTTTTATCAGTCCATTTTTCATAGCCATTTAAAAGAAGCCATGGATCTTTTGTTAAACAATGACCTCCAACACCAGAACCAGGATAATGCATCATTCTATCATGTCTATAGTTTATTAATTTGATAATCTCGAATATGTTTCTATTAAAATCTTCACACAATAGAGCCATTTCATTTGCAAAAGCGATATTTACATCTCTATATGCATTTTCAATACATTTTGTTAGTTCAGCTGTGAGGGTATCTGTAATTTGTAATTCTTTTTTCACCACTTTTCCATATAAGAATTTTGCTTTTTCATTTGCTTCATAACAACCCCCTCCAATAACACGAGGAAAGTTAATAATATATTCTAATAGTTTTCCTGGCATGACACGTTCAAAAGAAAATACTAAATAGAAATCTTTACCTCTTTCTAATCCACTTCCTTCCTCTAAAATAGGTTGAACTTTGTTATCTGTTGTTCCAGGGGCAACAGTCGATTCAATGATTACTGTAACTCCTTTTTTCATATGTTTCGATATATTTTGAGAAACCTCTATTAATGATTCATACCTTGGAATTTTGCTTTCTAATTCTACAGGAGTTTGAACATCAATTAATATATAATCTGCATTATCGCATACATCATAGCTATCAGTAACTTGAAATTTTTTATTTTTAACAACTCTCGCTATTAACTCATCTAAACCAGGTTCAACTCCTTCAAACGGACTTTTTCCATTATTAAGCCAATCAATTTTCCAACCTGACCTTTTTGATCGTCTTTGGATACCTGTTACATAAAAGTCATCAACATCGGCCAATAATGCTGCCATGGGAATCCCTACATATCCCATTCCAATAACTACTATATTTATATTCATTTTATTACCAAACTAAATTTATTAGAATTTTTAGAACTTATTATCATCTTTAATTATTCATTATTGAAAAAATTTTATTCTAAACAAAGGGAAAAAATTAATCTAAGTTAAGCTTTATTCTTCCTTTTAATCCTCATCCCAAATAAAAATCTTAAGGCATTTACTTTTCTTATGATTAAAACTAAACCCATAATAATAACAAACGATAATGAACTGATGATTACGAATTTTGAAAAAATATTTAGATCCAACCTAACCATATAGAATCCAACTATGACTATTATTGTCTGATGCAGTACATAAAACGGCATGACAATTTCATTTAAAAATTTTCGTGATTTATGATCTTTATTAAGATACTTGTTTGCTAAAGCTAAAACAACGATCATCCAGCTCCATCCGTTTATTACACGAAAAGTGAAGAATAAAAAATCAGAAAGTTGTAATGTATTATCCAAAAGCGTATCTTGAAAGATTATCATAATTATAAGAACCACAAAGGTTGTAATAAAACCAAAAATTATGCTAATATTTCTATTTTTTTCAATAACTTGTTTAAATTGGACATTAGAAGCAAAAATATAGCCATAAATAAAAAAGATTAAATATGAAAAGAGGTTCCAGCCTCCAAATTCCAAATAGCCCACAAAAATATTAATGAATTCTGTGAAAATTAAAGGAATTGTGAGCAATAATATTAATCCTGGTTTTTTCAGAGAATTAGATAATCTTGAAATTTTTATCAGATTTTCTTCTTTTCTTAGATAAATAAAAGGTTTTAAAGTTACAAACGTGAAAATAAGAAGAACAAATAAAAACCATAAATGATGTCCTACCCATGAAAAATTTCCACCAAATCCATACAAACCTTCAAAATAGCGAGGATAAAATTCAAAAAAGGATCCTGTAAATTCTCCTTTACTTACTCTTTCAAGATAAACCTGTATAGATACATGCGTAAACATTCCTACAACAAGAGGTATCAAAAGGCGTATAATTCTATCTTTTAAATATAAACCACTTTTTACGAAGCCTAAAGCATAAAATGTACCCATTCCCGCAATAATAAAGAAAATAGGCATTCCAAATCCAGATAACATTACTTGAGCTATTGTAATCCCCATATCTAATTCATTATTTTTAACATGCCAATCAAAAGTATCAAAAAATCGTGAACAATGGAATAAGAATACTAGTACTGTGGCAATTATCCTTAACCAATCAAGATCATAACGTCTTTCAAACTTATTCATTTCTAGTTTTGAAACACCTTTATTTCCAGATTTCAAGTATCTTACCTTAAAAAAGAAAAATTTTTAATAATTATTTTTTAGATTTGACTTATATTTATAGTTTCTTTGTCAACTTCATATACTTAATTTTATTAAAAAAGTCAAAAAAAAGTTTTTTAATTTTTTTTAAGTTTAAGGTTTCTTTTTCATATAAGAACTTCCCTTTACAGCTTTAAATATCCCTGCGGCTATTATTCCAAATATAAAGCCCCCAATATGGGCAAAATGTGCTGTAGAAGACCCAAATGGATTATAGAGAGAATAGATCGCATAAGATAATTCAGCTATAAAATATGTTAGTATAAAATAACCTGCACTTACTTTTCTCATTGATGTACCTGATGCTGATGGAAGATAAAATTTATTTTTAGAATAAAGAATTAAGTAAACTCCCATCAGTCCGAATATTGCTCCTGAGGCTCCTAAAGAAGGTATATCAGATAAAGTTACTCCTGGTATAATTTCTCCTGGTATAATTACTGTACTTAATGCATGAAGCAAACTACCACATAAGCCTGAAATTAAGTAAACAATAAGAAAATAAACATGACCCATAGCATGTTCACAGTTGTCAGTTATAACAATGAAAAACCACATATTCATGATTATATGCACAATATCACCATGCATAAACATTGAAGTCAATAGAGTCCACAATTTTTGACCAGCAAAAAATTCAGCAGGTACAAAGGCATATTCTATACGCATTTGCATAGCTGGATCCATTATCTGCCAGATAAAAACAATTATATTTACAGCCAAGATGAGTACTGAAAAATACTGTTTGAAAAATGGTATTTTATCACTTTCTGCTTCTAAAACCATTTTTAATTCCTTTTTATTTTTTATGTATTATTCTATTATAGAATAGTTGATTTTTAATATTATTTTATTATTTCTTTCTAATTAATAAATCTAGGTAAAAGTCAATACGTAAAAAATTTAAAAATTAAAATATGATTAAATCCTAATTCATTTATGAAATTAGGAAAATCTAGTCTAAATGATATCGCAAAAATCCATCCTGATTCTTTAAAGCGTAAAAGGTTTTCGAGTTATGACAGAAGTGGTGGAAATCATGATTGGATTGATGTTAAACCAGGTGAAATAGTTGTTTTAGGGGAAGAGGAAGCTGCTGGATCTATTAAACACATTTGGTGTACAATGTCCTGTAAATCAAAACATTATTTACGAAATATCATTATTAGGATGTACTGGGATGGAGAATCTGAAAAAAAACCAAGTGTAGAAGTTCCAATTGGAGATTTTTTTGGAGTAGGTCACGCTAAAAAAGAAGAATTCGTCTCCTTGCCGTTACAAATGACCCCACGGGCAGCGAAAGGCTTTAATTGTTGGTGGCCAATGCCATTTTCGTCTAAATTTAAAATAACTCTAGAAAATGATAATCCAAATCTTTTAAAATTTTATTACTATATTGATTATGAAATTTACGAAGACGGTTTTGAAAACGAAAAATCTTACGGAAGATTTCACGCCCAATGGCGTCGTGAGAATCCTACAAAACCTAAGCTAGTTGATATAAAAACTGGAGAGAAGTTTACCAAACGAAAACCAATAAGATTTAATTATGTAGGAGGGAAAAATACAGAACCCTTAGAAGAGAATTATCGGATATTAGAAGCAAAAGGAAAAGGGCATTATGTAGGATGTCATTTAGATATTGATAATATTACCCTCTTTCCTTTCATTAATTGGCCCGGAGAAGGTGATGATATGATCTTTATCGATGATGATATTAGTAAGAAGAAACCTACCCTATATGGAACTGGAACTGAAGATTACGTAAATCAAGCATATGGTCCAGGTAAAAAGTATTCTGCCCCTTACTTTGGTACAATTAAACCAGGAGGATTTAATTTTTGGGGAAATATTACTTATTATCGTTTCCATATTGAAGATCCAATTTATTTTAACAAAGAAATAGTAGTAACTATAGAACATGGACATGATAATCATCGAAGCGACGATTGGTCATCTACAGCATACTGGTATCAAATTGAACCGCACGATCACAATTTATTTCATCAATTATTAGATCGACATGGAAGAAAACCCCGATCTCACTTTGCACATATTATAAGGAAGTCTTTATGTTTAATATTGCTTTTTGCATTGATATCTTTGCCAATTTATTGGCTAATTATTCAAATTATTTAAAAAAAGTTGTTTATTTTAATTAATTTCTAAATAGCTAGAATATTTTTAACATAATTTTGGAGCTCCTTACCAGAGATGGCTTTTACTAAATACCCATCTGCTCCTAACTCTTTTCCCAAAATGATATCTTCATTAAAATTTTTAACAGTTAATATTACAACTATTATATCTTTATATTTTGGATTTGATTTGATTTTACGTAAAACTTCCCAGCCACTTATTTCTGGCATCATTATGTCGAGAAGAACAAGGGCAATCTTTTGATAATTTTTTTCAATTATCTCTAATGCTTCCTTGCCGCTCTGGCATGTAAGTGTATCAAAGTTCTCGAGTATCAAAAATTGTTCCACTAAATGAACGATATCAGGCTCATCGTCAAC